>JBDNFD010000048.1:0-13214 GCA_041689995.1 Flavobacteriaceae bacterium
AACTCATAACTCATAACTCATAACTCATAACTCACAAAGCCGTTAATTCCCGAAACATCTTTTCAAGATTCTGACTTTTTCGTTCCAGTTGCAATATCTTCAATCCGTTATCATGCGCAAAATCAAATACCGCAGAACGCATGTCATGGTCGGAATCGAATTTCAATTCATACACAAATCCGCCTACATTTTCCACGGATTTTAGATTGCTTATTTTCCACAATTGTTCTTCCTCCACGCGATAATCGAATTCCACGCGAATAAATTGTTCCTTTTGGTCGCGCAAATCCGATAGTTTTTTATCCGCTACAATTTTTCCTTTATCGATAATAATAACACGGTCACAAATCGCCTCGACCTCTTGCATAATATGTGTGGAAAGAAAAACCGTTTTCTCTTTGCCGATATTTTTGATCAGCTGCCGGATTTCCACCAATTGATTTGGATCTAAACCAGTGGTCGGTTCGTCTAAAATCAAAACTTCCGGATCATGTAAAAGCGCGGTGGCAATTCCCACTCGTTGCCGATAGCCTTTTGAAAGTTCCCCAATCATTTTGTTCGCTTCCGGAAGCAGACCGGTCATTGCGATAACTTGCTCGATTCGCTCTTTTTGCACGCCGTAAACTTTCGCATTGAAATCCAAATATTCGCGAACGTACATTTCCAAATACAGCGGATTGTGTTCCGGTAAATATCCGATTTTCTGTTGTACGGCCAGTTTCTCTTCCACTACATCGGAGCCATTCACTTTTGCGTTTCCCGAGGAAGCTGGTAAATATCCGGTCAAAATTTTCATCATAGTCGATTTTCCAGCGCCGTTCGGACCTAAAAACCCAACGATTTCCCCTCGTTTTACGGAAAAGGAAATATCGTCCAAGGCTTTTTGGGCTCCATAGGTTTTTGTGATATTGGCGACTTCGATGGACATAGTGGATTTTTTTCAAAAATACCCAAAACAATGCTATTTTCTGGGTTCTTGCGGTTAATTTTCGTATATTTCAAATTGATTGGTTGCATATTTGGCTTAGCTTTTTTAAATTATTGGTAGTATTTTTTGATTTTAAATTGTTTTATAGATGCAAATCCATCGAATTTCATTCTTAAACTATTTACTATGAAATATTTTTATCAATTTCCCAAGTCTTTCCTTCTTTTAGTTTTGGCTCTTTTCTTTGTTCGGAATTCATCTGCACAAACCGTGAATATACCGGACGCAATCTTGAAAACAAAATTGTTGGATTATTCGCCACCTATCGATACCAATAGTGACGGCGAAATTCAAGTTATCGAAGCGGCGGCTTTGACGGGAATGTTGGATTTGTCCCTTGATTCCTCTTGGGAGTCCCGATATAGTGATCCGATGGGTTTGGAAACTTTTGTGAATATAACCGGGTTAAATCTGGCCAATCAGCTTTTAACTTCTTTTAATATTTCGACTTTTACCAATTTACAGGAATTGCGAATTTCGGGCAATAACCTTTCTTCCATAGATGTTTCTTCACTGGTCAATTTGGAAAGGTTATATCTTTCGCACAATGAATTGTTTTCATTGGATGTTTCAACATTGGTCAATTTGCAGGAATTGGAAGTTGGGTTCAATAATCTTTCTTCCATTGATGTGTCTATGTTGACAGATCTCGAAATTCTTTATATTGACAGTAATCAGTTAACCTCATTGAATGTTTCCGCTTTGGCGAATTTACAAGATCTGAGGGCGTTCTATAATAATCTTTCTTTCATCGATGTTTCTAATAACCTCAACCTTATGAGTTTGGGAGTGGGTGAAAATAATATAGAGGAATTGGATGTTTCCAATAATCCCAATCTCGTTTCATTTAGTTTTTATTATAGTCCGATGCTTACGCACATCAATATGAAAAACGGCAACAATATAAATATGAATTTATTGGAGGGGGTTTTGAATACTCCAAACCTTGAGATGATTTGTGTTGACGATGTGACTTTTTTCTTCGATAATTTTTATATTGAACCAACATTTGATGGGGTGGTCACCACCTATTGTAGTTTTAATCCCGCACAATTCAATACTATTACCGGACAATTAAATCTCAATATGGGTGAAGGTTGCGAGGCTTCAACTGCGCTTGGGATTCCTAACACTTTAATTAGAACGCAGCAAGGAGCACATAGTTTTGGAACAGTGACCAACTTAGATGGGGATTATCTCCAACATTTGGGGGAAGGAACAGGGACCACTTCGGTTATAAATGATCTGCCTTCTTATTTCGTAACCACGCCCGATTCACAAAATTCCAGTTTTACCGGTTACGGAAACTCGGTTGCCCTTGATTTTTGTGTGGAACCCACCATGGCAGTGGAAGATTTGAATATTACACTTTTCCCTTCTTTTTGCGACCCGAGGCCAGATCATTTTTCCATTTATACAATATCTTTTGAAAATATGGGAACCGACATTGTGGATGGGCAGATAAACTTCGAATTTGACGGAACCAAACAACTATTTTTCTGTGCATCCACTGCAATAACCTCTTATGACTCAAATTCTGTTATCATTGATTTTGTAGATTTGGAACCTTTCGAATCAAGACATTTTGGAATTAAATTGTACACTAAAACACCTCCTGATGTCAATGCCGGGGATATTCTGAATTTTACGGCGACTATTACTCCGAACGATACTGATTACACCCCGAACAACAATATTTCTCAACTGTCGGAAACGGTTGTAAATTCATTTGATCCAAATGATAAAATGGTTTTGGAAGGAGAAGAGATACTGATAAACGATGCCGATAAATACTTGCACTATCTTATTCGCTTTCAAAATACAGGCACCGCGCCGGCTTTAAATGTTGTGGTCACAGATACATTGAGCGATCTATTGGACTGGAATAGTTTGCGTATGGTTTCCGCAAGTCATAATTATCATGTGCGCATTACGGATGATAATTTTGTGGAATTTATTTTTGAAAATATCGATCTTCCCTATGAAGCGGTAGAAGATTCCGCAAGTCATGGTTTTGTGGCCTATAGAATAAAACCTAAAAGTAATGTGGAAGTGGGTGACATTATTGAAGGGAACGCTGCTATTTATTTCGATTTAAATGAGCCAATTATCACCAATACCGTTTCTACGGAAATAGTCGAAAATCTTTCTTTGGAAAATCATGGTTCGTTGAAAGAAATTCGTTTGTTCCCAAACCCCACGACTGGAATTTTGAATATTTCTAACGAAGAAGGAATAGAAAAAGTTGAGATTTTCTCGCTTTCTGGCGAACAATTGATCCATCAAAATGGCCGATTGAAAACAATTGATTTGGGAAATTTGCAACATGGAATTTATTTTGTGAAAGTGACTTATGAAAAAGGAGGGAAGCTTGTCAAAAAAGTAATAAAGAAATAAAGAAATAAGCGGTAATAATATTTTCTGAACAGCAAATAATTTTTCTAAAAGCGGTTTCCAAGTGGAATCCGCTTTTTTATCAAAATCCAACCCACAAGAAACCTCCTTACGATATATTTGTACTTTGAAATCAAAGACGAATTCGAATTAATTTGGATTTCGAAAGGAAAACGGAATGGGAAAAAATAAAAAAATCGCAAATTGGTTAGATGCAATGGCACTGAATCATCCTTTTGTGATTGCAGGCCCTTGCAGTGCGGAAACGGAGGAGCAAATATTGGAAACTGCTCATCAACTGAAAAACACGGACGCATCCGTTTTGCGGGCCGGTTTATGGAAACCACGAACTCGTCCTGGGAATTTTGAAGGGGTGGGAGCCTTGGGTTTGAAATGGTTGCAACGCGCAAAACAAGAAACTGGCTTATTGATCGCAACCGAAGTGGCCAATGCCGTTCATGTAGATTTAGCGCTGAAACATGACCTTGATGTGCTCTGGATCGGTGCGCGAACCACGGTTTCGCCTTTTATGGTTCAGGCAATCGCCGATGCTTTGCGCGGAACCGATAAAATTGTGTTGGTGAAAAATCCGGTGAATCCTGATTTAGGTTTGTGGCTTGGCGCAATAGAACGGCTGGCGACTGCGAACATAAAAAATTTGGGGGTTGTCCATCGCGGATTTTCTTCTTATGAAAAGTCGATATACCGTAATAATCCCGAATGGCAAATTCCCATCGATTTGCAAACACAATTTCCGGATTTACCATTATTGTTGGATCCCTCGCATATTTCAGGAAATCGGGATTTGATCTTCGAACTTTGCCAAAGAGCTTTGGATTTAAATTATGATGGGTTTATGGTAGAAGTTCACCGCGATCCGGAAAATGCTTGGAGCGATGCCGAACAGCAAATTACTCCCGCATTTTTGTCCAAAATAATGGAAAATTTGACCCCTCGTAAAACAAAAGGTGAAGGCAACTTTTTGAAGGAGTTGGAAGAATTGCGGACTAAAATCGATATCGTAGATAAGCAAGTCGTCGATTTATTTGGGAAACGAATGAAAATTGCCGACCAAATTGGTGTCTTGAAAAAAGAAAACAATGTGGCTATTTTGCAGGCAGAACGCTGGAAGAAAGTACTTGACAGAATGTTGTTGGAATCAAAAACGGAAAGTTTGAGCGAAGAATTCATATTACGGGTTTATCGCGCCGTCCATCAAGAATCCATTGATCATCAATCTTTAATGGAGAGAAAATTGGAGATTTTGGATAAAAATACAGTAAAAACAGAAAAATAAATTCGTCTCCTTTGGGGAGTTAGAAGGAATGGTAGGAACAGTTTACAAATCGACTGGCAGTTGGTATTTGGTAAAAGCCTCCCGAAATATCGGGAATGAATTTTCGGAGGGTGTGTTTTATGAATGTCGCATCAAAGGAAAATTCAGGATGCAGGGAATTAAAAGTACAAATCCTGTAGCGGCTGGTGATCGCGTGCTTTTTGATGTGGAAAAGAACAATGAAGATTTCAGCGGAAAGTTTGGCGTTATAAAGAAAATTCTGAAACGTGACAATTATATCATTCGGAAATCAGTCAACCTTTCCAAACAAACCCACATTATAGCTGCAAATATTGACATAGCTTTTTTGTTGATAACGCTGAATAATCCGCCGACTTTCACCACGTTTATCGATCGATTTCTGGTCACCGCCGAAGCTTATCATATTAAAGCAGTGCTGCTTTTCAATAAAATAGATACCTATTCAGAAGATGAATTGAACGAGATAAAATATTTGGCACATGTGTATCGAAAAATCCGTTATGCATGTATTGGAATTTCGGCCACAACGGGGAAGAATGTGGAACAAGTGAAGGATTTGATGCGTGGAAAAACCTGTTTGTTTTCGGGTCACAGCGGAACCGGGAAATCTACTTTGATCAATAAAATTGAGCCTTCCAAGAATTTGAAAACCGCGAAAATTTCCGATCAACATCAGCAAGGGCAGCATACGACCACATTTGCAGAAATGTACGATTTGGATTTTGGGGCGCGGATAATCGATACGCCGGGAATAAAAGGTTTTGGTGTGGTTGATATGGAAAAAGAAGAAGTTGGCGATTATTTTCCTGAATTCTTGGAACTGAAACCCAAATGTAAATTCAATAATTGCCTCCATTTAAAAGAACCAGATTGTGCGGTAAAAAATGCATTGGATAAAGATGAGGTTGCTTTTTCACGCTATAAAAGTTACCTTCAAATTTTGGAAGGGGAAGAAGAAAATTATCGCAAAGATATTTATGATGAGAAATAACCTTTTCAGGGTTTCAAACAAGGAAAGGGTTAACACACAAGATATGCGAACAGTTGTTCAACGTGTACAAAGAGCTTCGGTGAAAATCGATGGGAAAATAGTTGCCGAAATCGAACAAGGACTACTTATTTTATTGGGTATTGAACCAGAAGACCAACAATTGGATGTGGATTGGTTGGTTCGGAAAATTGTCAATTTGCGGATTTTCAATGATGCAAACCAGGTGATGAATTTAAGTTTGAAAGATGTGAACGGAGAAATTTTGGTCGTTAGTCAGTTTACTTTGCATGCTTCCATCAAAAAAGGAAATCGCGCGAGTTATATTAAATCCGCCAAACCTGAAATTGCAATTCCCCTCTATGAAAAGTTTATCTTTGAACTGGAAAATGAACTTGGAAAAAAAGTGGCTACAGGAAAATTTGGTGCCGACATGAAAGTGGAACTGATCAACGACGGACCGGTAACTATTTTAATGGACTCGAAAAATAAGGAATAAGCCAAGCCTTTCAGGTTTTTAAAATCTGAAAGCGTTCAAAAATCAAAAAAATGAACATAGAAAATGCACAAAAGCAAGTGGACGAATGGATCACAGCCCATGGTGTCCGCTATTTCAATGAACTCACCAATATGGCGCAACTCACGGAGGAAGTGGGGGAAGTGGCTCGTATTATCGCGCGGCGTTATGGGGAACAAAGCGAAAAGGAAAGTGATAAAAACAAAGATTTGGGCGAAGAATTGGCTGATGTCTTGTTTGTTGTGTTATGTTTGGCAAATCAAACCGGGATCGATCTCGATGCTTCTTTTCAAAAGAAATTGGAATTAAAAACCAAGCGCGATCATGATCGGCATCAAAACAATGCAAAACTGAAATAACTGATTAACCCTGTTAGGGTTTCAAATCCTGACCGAGTTCTTGAATCTTGAAAAAAAATTTAATTTTGAAGTTATGTTCAAACAAGTAATCAATACAGAGGGCTTTTGGAAATCCGTAATTTTCTTAGGAATTTTGTTCGCTTTCGTATATGACATTATTGATTTGTGGTTTTCATTCGGGTTCGATATTTCCAACTATTTGGAGGTTTATTTTTCCAGCCTTTCCCGATTAGTCCGGTTTTTAATTGCAAATATTATGGGCGGATTTATTTATGGATTTATCATTACTTTCTTTAAATTTAGAACGAAAATCAAAGAGCATAAACATCTAAAAAACAAATAGTATGATTTCAACCAAAATAATCAAAGCCAAAGGTTTTTGGAAAAGTGTTTTTATTTATTCACTCATTTTCATTGTGGTCACCAATGCAATCCGAATTGCAATACGTTATAAATTTGATTGGTCCGAATTTGTTTCCGCAGAACTTTCCGAAGATAAAATTTTCATGTTTTTTGTTTCCAATATATTGCTGTGGTTCGTGCTCGGATTTGTGCTGACCTATTTTAATTATAAAAAGACAATGGAAAATAAAGATCGTTCGGAAAAATGAACCTATTGCTTTCCAAATCCAATTCAAACCCAGCAGCCCGTGTAGAAATATCAGGTTCCAAAAGCGAATCGAACCGGCTGCTGATTTTGCAGGCACTTTTTCCGCAAATTGAAATTCAAAACCTTTCCGATAGCGACGATACGAAAGTGCTGCAAAAAGCCTTGATTTCTTCTAAAAAGAGGATTGATATCGGTCACGCTGGTACAGCAATGCGCTTCCTGGCCGCCTACTTTTCCACGCAAGAAGGAAAAGAAATTTTGTTAACGGGAAGCCAACGCATGCAAAATCGGCCCGTTGGAATTTTGGTGGAAGCATTGCGCAGGTTGGGGGCGGATATTTCTTTTGAAAAAAGAGTAGGTTATCCTCCGTTGAACATAAGTGGGAAAATATTGATGCGTTCAAATGTACGGCTTTCCGCGAATATTAGCAGTCAATATATTTCGGCACTCATGCTTATTGCGCCGAGTTTCCCGAATGGATTGGAAATTAAAATTCAGAATCGGCCTGTTTCATTTTCCTTTGTTGAAATGACCAAATCTTTATTGGAAAAAGTGGGGATTTCTTGTGAAATAACAGGAGATCGAATTCATGTTTTTCCGGGTTCTGGACTTTCTCCGAAAACCATCGCCGTGGAACCAGATTGGAGCTCGGCTTCTTATTTTTATAGTGTCGCCACTTTATCAGATTCTTCAGAAATCATTCTTCCAGGTTTTCATCCACCTGAAATTTCTGCTCAGGGAGATTCTATTTTGGCAGACATTTATCAGCAATTTGGCGTGGAAACGATATTTTCCGAAGAAGGAATAGTATTAAAAAAATCAGCCGGGAAGCTACCGGAATTAGTGAAACTGGATCTTTCCAATTCCCCAGATTCGGCACAAACCATAGCCGTTTCCTGTTTGGGTTTGAAAATTTCTTGTGAATTATCGGGATTGCGAACCTTGAAAATTAAGGAAACAGATCGTTTATTGGCTTTAAAAACGGAATTGGAAAAATGTGGGGCGAAAGTGAAGATTTCGAAAAATTCCTTGAAAATGACTCCGCCCAAAAACTTGCCCGAATTTGTAGAAATTAACACCTACGACGATCACAGAATGGCCATGGCTTTCGCACCGCTAGCAATAAAAATGTCGCTGCAAATTAATAATGCGGAGGTAGTTTCAAAATCCTATCCTGATTTTTGGAAAGATTTTGCGAAAATTCTGAAGGTCAAAAAAATCGACATGAAATAAATTAAGCCAACATCATCACAGGATTTTCCAAATAATTTTTCAAGGTTTCCAAGAATTTAGATCCGGTAGCGCCGTCAACGGTTCTGTGGTCACAGGCCAACGTAACTTTCATGGTGTGTCCCACTTGAATTTGTCCATTTTTCACCACGGGTTTTTCAACAATGGCACCGACCGATAAAATGGCAGAATTTGGTTGATTAATGATGCTGGTGAATTCCACAATTCCGAACATGCCCAAGTTGGAAACCGTAAACGTGCTGCCTTCCATTTCACTGGGTTGAATCTTTTTGTTCCGTGCTTTTTCCGCCAAATCTTTTATATTGTTCCCGATTTGCGTCATGCTCATCTGGTCTGCAAAACGCAAAACAGGCACGACCAAACCGTCTTCCACGGCAACTGCAATGCCCATGTGAATGTGGTTTGCAATTTTAGTGGTTTCACCGGTCCATTGCGAATTTACCCGCGGATGTTTCCGTAAAGCCATTGCGGAAGCTTTGACAACCATATCGTTGAAAGAAATTTTAATTTCCGGCATTTCGTTGATTTCCTTGCGGGATTTCATGGCCGTTTCCATATCTATTTCAATGGTCAAATAATAATGTGGCGCATTGAATTTGGATTCCGCAAGACGCTTTGCAATGGTTTTTCGCATTTGCGAATTTTTGATTTCCTCGAAACTTTCTTCACCTACTGGAACGTATGCTTTTGCTGTGGTTTCGCTACTTTTTTCTGAAGCTGGTTGTTTGGCTTTATCCGAAGGTTTGTAGTCTTCAATATCTTTTTTAACAATACGCCCGTTTTCTCCAGAACCTTTTATTTCAGAGAGGTCGAGGTCTTTTTCTTCCGCCATTTTTTTGGCCAAGGGAGAAACGAAAATGCGTTTTCCATCATGGGTGGTCTTTGAGGGGGAATTATTTTTTTTGGAATCTGTTTTCTCTTTTTCGGCCTTGCTCTTTTCCGTATTTTGCTCTTTTTCTTTTCCAGAACCGCCCAAGTTCGAAACATCGGTTCCTTCCGGTCCAATGATCGCCAAAAGGCTGTCCACTGAGGCGGACTCCCCTTCTTTTAAACCAATTTTTAATAGCGTTCCTTCATAAAACGATTCAAATTCCATGGTGGCTTTGTCGGTTTCGATTTCAGCCAAAATATCCCCTTCTTTTATTGAATCCCCTTCTTTTTTTAACCATTTGGCAACGGTGCCTTCTTCCATTGTATCCGAAAGTCGTGGCATATTGATGATTTCCACTCCTTCTGGCACATCGTTTTCATCGCCACTATCTTTTGAAGATTCGGTTTCTTTCTTTTTCTCCTCTTTCTCCGTATTTTCCTCTTTATCTTTCTTCTCTTCTCCTTCTTTATTTTTTTCGCTCTTTTCTTCTTTTCCCATCAAATCCGAAACATCTTCCCCTTCTTCCCCAATGATCGCCAAAAGGCTGTTCACCGGAGCGGATTCCCCTTCTTTCACGCCAATTTTTAAAAGCGTTCCTTCGTAAAAAGACTCGAATTCCATGGTGGCTTTGTCGGTTTCGATTTCGGCCAAAATATCGCCTTCTTTCACCTTATCGCCTTCTTTTTTTAGCCATTTTGCAACGGTACCTTCTTCCATGGTATCGCTCAACCGGGGCATATTGATTACTTCAGCCATTTTTGTTTGAATTTATGTGATAATAAATGGATAATCTTTTTGTTCATATACGGCGTCGTACATGACTTGTGTTTCTGGAAATTCGGATTCTTCAGCGAATTTTTGGCATTCCGCAATTTTTTCTTTTACCCGTTTTTGGATGGCCTCGATTTCCTTCTCGCTGGCGTATTTCTTGTCTTTGATGACCTCTAAAACCTTTATAATTGGATCGAGTTTTTGGTATTCGGCTACTTCATCTTTGGTGCGGTATTTTTGCGCATCGCTCATGGAATGCCCGCGATAGCGATAGGTTTTTATATCGAGGAAAGTGGGGCCATTTCCTGAGCGTGCACGTTTGATCGCTTCGTCTAAGGCTTTCGCCACTTTCACGGGGCTCATTCCGTCCACCGGACCACAGGGCATGTCGTAGCCAAGCCCCAGTTTCCAAATATCTTCTGTGCTGGAGGTACGTTCCACGGAAGTTCCCATGGCATATCCGTTGTTTTCCACACAGAAAACCACCGGCAATTTCCAAGTCATTGCCATGTTCAAGGTTTCGTGCAAGGAACCTTGGCGGGCGGCGCCGTCTCCCAAAAATGTGAGGGTAACGCTATCTCGTTTGAAATATTTATCGCCAAAAGCCAGTCCCGCGCCCAATGGGATTTGTCCACCAACAATTCCGTGGCCACCATAAAATCGATGCTCTTTGGAAAAAATATGCATAGATCCGCCCAAACCTTTGGAGGTCCCGGTTTTTTTTCCATAAAGTTCGGCCATTACGCGCTTGGGATCTTCGCCCATACCAATGGGTTGCACGTGGTTTCGGTAAGCGGTGATCATTCGGTCTTTGGAAAGATCCATCGCGTGGAGCGCACCGGCCAAAATAGCTTCTTGACCGCTGTATAAGTGTAGGAATCCGCGTACTTTTTGTTGAATATATACTTGCGCCAATTTATTTTCGAACTTGCGCCAGAAGTACATATTTTCATACCAATTAAGGTAGGTGTTTTTTGTGATTTTTTTCATATTTATTTTCCCGAAAAAGGGGCCAGGTTTAAATTAATACAAAGATCCGTGACTTCATGAAATTTGGAACACGTTAAGAGCCGAAAATCCGTAATTTGACGAAACGGAACTACAAAAATAGGCTTTTAAGTTACATCTTAGAATGCTTTGTGAGCCAAAAAAATGTGAAATTCAAAAGCATTACCCATGGAAAGCCATGGGAAGAAGGCTTTTGGTAGAATTGGATTTTATTTCTCAATCATTCTTTGATGATTTTTTGGACACTTTGGCCTTTTTCCGAAAAAAGTTGTAGGAAATAAATCCCGGAAGGCAATTTGCTCAAATCTATTTGATTTTGGGTTTTGTTGGGAATCACTTCTTTTATTTTTCTTCCGTGCGTGTCAAAAACCAATACTTTTTTTAAGGATATGTCCATTGAAGCCGAAAAAGTGATTTTTCCCTGGGTTGGATTGGGATAGACCATAAAATTGTTTTCCGGTTTCCAAAAATCTTCGTTATCCATGGTGGTTTGGTTGCGGTAAAGAGTGGTGACGACAGCTGATGGACTATCTCCCATTACCAAAAGATCGGGATCATTATCATCATCTATATCGGCAAAATTAACATCTGATCCCGTCAGTTGAACCAAATTTACACCCGAAGCAGAAAAATTTCCGGTTCCGTCATTAACATATAGGATGGAATTATAGTTGGATACATTGTTGGCACCTGTTATCACGAGGTCCTGATCGCCATCGTTGTCCACATTGGCAAAGGCATTGGAGCCACCTAAGGCATCTGTAAAAGTGGTTTGGGAGACAATAGTGAAGTTGCCTAATCCATCATTTAAGTATAATTCGGTCCCGGCATCAGTATTGGGCAATCGTCCGGAAATCAAAAGGTCCGGATCATTGTCGTTATCTATATCCGCAAAATCAAGGGAGGCATTTCGAACACTTATAAAAGAAGTTCCTGGAACTTCTGTGAAATTTCCAGTTCCGTTGTTCATATATAAACGGCTTATAACTATACTTGTTAAACTTTTGATTCCCGAAAGCATTAAATCCTGATCCCCGTCATTGTCCACATCTTCAAAAGCAAATGCCCCATCGACATCTTCAAGTGATGGAGCGGCGGTTTCCGTGAAATTCCCCGTTCCATCATTCAAATATAAAGAGGTCGCCTTCAAAGGGGACAATTGCCCCGTCGATAAAAAATCCTGATCGCCATCGTTATCAATATCGGCAAAACCTATGTTGCCATACGCCACATTCGTAAAATTTATAGCAGTGTTTTCCGAGAAATTTCCTTGTCCATCGTTCAAATACAGCCGGATGGTCGTGTTTGAATTTTCCAAACCGTTTATGGCCACGTCCATGTCTTGATCATTGTCAACATCGGCAAAAGCGATTGTGCTTGCATTAACGCCTATAAATTGGTCAGGGTTATATTCGGAAAAAAAACCGGCTCCATCATTTTTGAACAATTTTGCTTCTCCCAATCCAGTTATCAAAATATCCAAATCACCGTCGTTGTCCACATCGGCAAACTCGGCGTCACCACCGACAATACCTGTAAAAGGGGTAGAGGTTTCTTCCACAAAACTGACTTGCGCTTGTCCAAAAACACCTGCAAAAAGCCCAAATAGCAGTAAAATAATTTTTTTCATTTCCGAAATTTTTATTGGTTGATCGTTTCAAAGATAGGAAATGAAACCAATTATTTTGGAAAAATGGTTTTTTTGTGATTATCCTTCTCGCTAAAATTCGAATAAATTTTTTATTTCGAGATCCAAAGCTTTTGAAATTCCGTACAATGTGCCAATGGAAGTGTTGATTTCGCCACGTTCTATCCGGCCTATCTGGTTGGTGGGAATGTTGGAGTCGATAGCCAGGTGTTCTTGGGTCAAATTATGTTCTTCCCTGATTTTTCTGAGATTTTTTCCAAAGGCGGCAATATATTGTTTTTCCTTCCCCACGGGAACAAAATTGAAAATACCCCGCAATTTTTCTAAACACAAATTTGTGTTATTGAAAAGAGGCTCTATTCTAATATACGATTGATTTTTGTATATTAGCTAAAATACCTATAATGAAACCACGCGACGAAATCTTGCGGTTATTCAAAAGCCTTTCAGAAAAAGAGAAGCAAAAAGTGCTCAAGGAATTGAACGATGTA
>JBDNFD010000049.1:0-13641 GCA_041689995.1 Flavobacteriaceae bacterium
AAAAAGAAAAAAGAATTAGAAACTCAATTAAAACAGACTTTAGTTTCGTTACAAAAACTGTGGCACAACGAATTTGAAATTGTACAAGAAGAAATAAAAAAAGTGAATGATGACCAAGATTCAATTAAAATAGCTGTTGAGTTTAAAGGTAACAAGCAAGATTTCAAATCATATTTAAAAGAAAATCTAAGAGGTAGTAATTTATCAGATATTAAAATCCAAAACATAGTCGATAATTACAATGATCTGATTTCGGTTTATGAGGATTTAAACAGCTCAAAAAGTATTATTTCCTCAAGTCTTACTGATACCCAACTTCATACATTTCGAGAATATTTCAATTCAAACATTGAAGCCTTTCTGACGTATAGAATATCTGATAAATTTGATATTATATACAAAAATAGGTCATTGAACGAGCACTCTTTAGGGCAAAGAGCTTCCGCTTTAATAATATTTCTATTAACTCTAAAAGAAAGTGATTTAATAATTATTGACCAACCTGAAGATGATTTGGACAATCAAACTATCTATAATGATGTTATTTTGGCTCTGAAAGAATTAAAAAACACGTCTCAATTTATTTTTGCCACTCACAATCCAAATATACCTGTTCTTGGAGATTGTGAACAGGTAATTTCTTGTAGATATGACTCTAACCTTATCGAGACAAATCTTGGGAGTATTGATGATGAAACAATTAGAAAAGAAATAGTAAATATTATGGAAGGTGGAAAAGAAGCATTTAACAATAGAAAAAGAATTTACGAATTATGGACGCATTAGAATTATTGGATTTAATCCAAAAAGGAGAATCAAGCTTTGTGCAATTTAAAGTCCGCATTAATGATGCATACAAAATAGGCACAGAAATGGTGGCGTTTTCCAATACAAAGGGTGGCTTAATTATCATCGGAGTTGACGACAAAACGGGCGATATTAATGGTTTATCATTTGAAGAAATAGCACACACCAATCAGCTTTTAGCTAATGCTGCTTCCGATAATGTAAAACCTCAAATTTTTATTGAAACGGAAACCGTAGAAGTAGAAGACAAGAATGTCATTGTGGCTAGTATGGCTGAGGGACTCAGCAAGCCGCATACAGACAATAAAGGTATAATTTGGCTAAAAAATGGTTCGGACAAACGCAAGGTTGTCGCAAGAGAAGAAATGGCAAGATTACTACAAAATAGCGGAAACCTTTTTGCAGATGAAACCTTAGTAAACGGAACTACGATAAATGATATTGATGAAAAATTATTCAGGGATTTTATTCAGAAAAAACATAAGAAATCCATAAGTGAATTGGGACTTCCTGTTTCTGAACTATTATCAAATATGGGGATGTTGAAAAACTATAATTTAACTTTGGGGGGATTGCTTTTGTTTGGAAAAAATCCTCAGCAGTTTAAACCTACTTTTACGGTTCATTGTATTGCAATAAAAGGGAATGATATAAGCACTAACAGCTATAGAAATAAAAAGGAACCATTCATTGGAAATATTCAGGAGGTTTACGATAAGACATTGTCATTTATTATACAGAATCTAAAAGAAGTACAGAAAGAGGAAGGTTTTAATTCATTGGGAGAACTCGAAATACCAATTGAAGCCATTCAAGAACTTTTAGTAAATGCTTTAGTACACAGGGATTACTTCATCAATTCCAGTATAAAAGTTTTTGTTTTCGATAACCGCATTGAAATCATAAGTCCAGGGAAACTACCCAATACATTAACTATTGAAAATATTAAAACGGGAATATCAGTAATTAGAAACCCTATTTTATATTCTAATGTTGCTTACTTATTGCCTTTTCAAGGAGTGGGAAGTGGAATAATGAGGGCTTATAGCAAGTATCCAGACTTGGAACTGATTAATGATACTGACAAGGAAATGTTTATATCAATAATAAAACGACCAGAATGAAAAGCCAACACCGAAAAGCCACATACACCTGGCGGGCGGGTTTGCAATTCACACAGGTCAAAGCTGCATCAATCCAGGTCGTGGCGTACCATTCCTGATATTACCCTTGGAAAATAATTGGAAATCGAAAATCAACCGACAAAGTCCCTAAAGCCGACATCGAAAAAACAAAGAGAATTAGGGCAGATTATTTTGACCAAAAATAAAATATTATGGAAACAAAAAATATGAAAATGAAAATGATGACCCTTGACCAAATGAAGGATAAGGACATCGGAATAATGGGAACACCGGAACGCGACAAATACGAATTCGACCTGCGAATGGAAGTTTTGGGAGATATGATAAAATCCGTCCGAAAAGAACGCAAATTGACACAGCAACAACTTGGCGAACTTATTGGCGTTCAGAAATCACAAATCTCAAAACTGGAACGGAATACTAAAAATGTAACCATCGAAACCATTTTGAAAGTATTCCGAGCTTTAAAGGCGAACGTAAAATTCAGCGTGGAAATGGACGAATTGGAATTTACGGTGGCGTAAGCAATACTGGCAATAAAACTGAGCTAAGAAACGACATTTCCCCCCCATATATATAGCGTCCTTTACCTGATACTACCCTTGGAAAACAATTGGAAATTTACAATCTTGTAAATCAAATTTCAGTTCAATAGAAATTGCCATTATGGCAAAAGCCACGAATTAGCTGTGTATTTTCAGTATATTTGGGAAGCAAATCGCAAAGATGGTTTGCGTAGTCTATTCATGTTGTGGTGCATTTAAATAAAATCGTGCAAAATTTGTAACTTTGTAATTATGAATAAATCAACAATATATTCAATAGGACACGGAAATAAAAAGATAGAGGATTTTATTGACGAACTAAAATCTTTTAATATCCACTTTTTGCTTGATATTAGGTCAAAACCATATTCAAAATGGAATCCTCAATTTAATCAAGCACAACTTGATAATGAATTAAAAAGGCATCAAATAACTTATGTTTTTGTTGGAGAAACTTTAGGTGGTTTGCCTTCCGATAGGAGTTGCTATGACTATGATGGTAAAGTCGTTTATGACTTAATCAAAGAAAAAGATTTTTTCAAAGAAGGTTTAAAAAGACTTACTACGGCAAATGACAAAAAAATAAATCTTGCAATAATGTGTAGTGAATCAAAACCAGAAGAATGTCATAGAAGTAAATTAATTGGTCAAGAATTACTCAAAGAAAAAGTTTCATTAAATCATATAGTTTCAGCCAAACGAATTAAATCACAACTATCAGTAATGAATGAATTAACCAAAGGAAAAGGAACAGTTGACTTGTTTGGCAATGAAAAGGACTTTACTTCTCGAAAATCATATTAGCAAATGGAATTTTTTACAATAGGAGTTTATAACTCAACAGAAAATGAATATTTTAATAAACTAACTGAAAACAATATCGACACCTTTTGCGATATAAGACAACGTAGAGGAGTTAGAGGTGCCAAATACTCTTTTGTAAACAGCAATCGTTTACAAGAAAAACTCGGTGAATTGGATATTAAATATGGTCACGTTTTAGACCTTGCACCTACTTCAGATATTAGAGATTTACAGAAAGAGGCCGACGCCCAAAAAGGAGAACAGAAAAGGGATAGAAACCAATTGGGAAAAATTTTCACAATCGCTTATAAAGATAGGATTTTAGGGAAATTTGATTTTAATTCTTTCATCGAAAAACTTGATGAGGTTGGAGCAAGTAGAGTTGTTTTATTCTGCGTTGAGGAAAAACCAGAGGCTTGTCATAGGTCAATCGTAACCGATAAACTCGAAAAAATTGGATATAAAGTTACACATTTATAATGGACGTAATTATTGTCTCTAAAACGCATATGTCCAACGCTGCTTGTGTGGGAGCGATTTCGGGAAATGGCAAATTTGTCCGTCTTTTGGATAAGAATGGCCATAATCAAGATATAGAAACTTCATTAAAAATAGGCGACGTATGGACAATTAATTATCAAGAACGTCCGAATAAAATTGCACCACATATCGAAGATATTTTAGTAACCAATATGACTTTTAAGGTTTCTTTTGGCACAATCAAAGAAATGATTAAGTATTTGAGAGAAAAACTGAAAGTAAAAGTTTGGAGTGGAAGTACGGAAGTTTTATTTGACGGTAAAATTCAGTGGACAAGTGGTGGAAGTGGTTATATTTCTAAAACAGGAGAAATTCCTGATAATAGTGTTGGCTTTTGGATACCTGACCAAGATTTACCACGAAAAGATTTCAAAGAAAAAGTAAGATATAGTTACCCTATTAGGTGGAGAAATATTTCCTACGTTGGCTACCAAAATCCAGTGGATAGGATTCCAGCAAACACATTAGTACGGGTTTCATTAGCAAGATGGTGGACGCCAAATGAAGATGAAGAAAGATGTTATTTACAACTTTCGGGATGGTATGATTTGTCTGAACCAAAACAACCGAAAAAGGAAATTGAGGAAGATGATAACATTCTTTTCTGAAAAAAAACGCAACATAACAAAGAACTGGGCTAAGAAATTACTTTTTTTTCCCGCTGGTGCGAGCTTCCTGCTGGTGATTTAACCCTTGGAAAACAATTGAAAATTGAAAATCTTGTAAATCAAATTTCAGTTCAATAGAAATTGCAATTATAGCGGAAGCCACGAGTTAGCAGGGTTTTTTAAGTATATTTGGAAAACCAAGTTAAAACATGGTTTGCAAGAATTCACCAAAAGAAAAAGTTCCTATTCAAAACCATTGTAAACAACCTAAAAAAATGAAAAAACTAACTTTAATAATTCTGGCTTCACTTTGTATTTTCGGTTGTGCGGAAATTAATCAAACTGATAATTTACGGGCAAAAGTTGATAGCTTAAAAATTAAAAATGACTCGCTAACCAAAATATTGGCCGAAGAGAAACCTAAAATATTAGATGAAGAAAAACCGGAATCAAATTATTGGTATAATCCGCAATATGACGGACAAAAATTCATTGAAAATGGAATTACCAATCCAGTGGAATTCATCGAAAACAATCTTCGTAATAAAACCGAACTAATTCCTATAAAAGCAGTTTTGGGAGGAACAATGCATTTCGGGAAGATTCAACTTTTAAGTGATGAATGGTTAATTGCTAATTATGAGGACGGCCACATTCAAGGAAGGGCGATTTATAAATATAAATTGGATGAAAAAGGAAAATTGGAATTTGAGTTATTGAATTCAACCAAACCGGAATAAATAGGCAATGGACAATTGCTTATCCACTTAATTTGATATTAGTCAGAATTATAAAGAAACCTCTTCAATATTAGATTCCAAATCGTCTCGTAAACTTGTTAAATTTAATGTAGGTAAAACGATTGGTTTAATTCCTGACAAAGATGTAAGAGAAGAAATGTATGCTCTTAAATATGGGAATAATATCGCGGGGGCATTCACAAAAAGAAAATTTGATAGAGTTTCTCTATTTAAATTCTCAAAATTGAAATAACCTATTGATTCAATCTCAATTTTTAGAGCTTCAGCAGAATCTGAAATAAAAATAGCTAATTCTAAATTAAATTTACCTTTTTTGAAATCTAATTTGCCTTTTGATTTAAGTCAACTGATAACTCACCTATATCGTCATTTTGATTTAAGTCAAAAAGAGATCGTAGAATAATAAAATTATCAAACTGAAAACGGGAGTTTTCCATATTAAGCCGCTAATGCGTAATTATTCTCGCCAGCTGTAGCTAATTGATTTTTCTTTAAAAGGGAAGTTAATAAAACTGGAGTATATAAATTTGAGAGATCGTATTTCATCTTAAATTTAAGTACTAAATCCGGCGATTTAATTTGAGTCAAAGAATCCGCTGTAATGAAAAGAATTGTTTCATTTGGAAAATTCTCATAGAAAGAATTCTCCAATTTTATTTCCATAGAAATGTATTTTTCGCAAGTTCTATAGATCGAATTGGGTTTAACTTCAACTATATGTGTATTTGATGAAACCCTATATTCGTATGAGATTTCCACATTTTCTATTTCCAAAAATAATTTTTTCAAATTAGTCTTCAAAAATGCTTTAGAATCTTTCATCGTATGTTTTTTATTCTTTTAAGAATCGACTCGCTTAAATTCAACGCTTTAGTGCTTTTCTCATGATTGACTTCGATATTCTCGTAATCAGATTCAATTCGATAATGTTTTAAATCTTCAATATCCCGCTTTAAAGCACGAACTTCATAAACAGTTGGATATTTTTTTGAATTGGACTGAAATGTACACAAAATTCATCAATTAGATACTTATGCGAATTTCTATTATCAGCAATTATGTTTTGTGATAATACCGTGTAAGATATATCCTTTAGTCGCACAAACTTATACTTTAAAAATTGCAAAACAGAATAATAAGAACAATGTACGCTCGGGGCGTAATAGTTGTTCTGAATTAATAGGATAGCACTTTCTAAATTAAATTCCGACTTGCTTTTTAAAAAACTCAAATATTTTGGCTATTTATAATGTATCGAGAAACAAATATATAAAAATATATATTGTAAGCATTTATAAAATTAATTGCTTGTTATTCATTATTTGCTAAATTGGGTGCTTAAAAAAAGCAACTAATTTTACGCACAAAATAAATGAGTTTTTTATCTCGGTTGCGGTATGGGTTATATCTTTTTTCTGTATTTTAGGTAGCTCAAGTTTTGGTAAGTATGAAATCTATTTTTGTCGTTTTTTTAATTTGGATTTTAGGGATTTCTCCGCTATATTCCCAATCTGCCCAGAAAAAAATAGATAGTTTAATGCAAGTTGCAGAATCTTCCAATGATTCGATCAAACTAAGAATTTATAATAAAATAGGTTTTTATTATATTTTCAATGATCCGGTGCGCGCAAAAGAACTTTTATTGAAAGGAATAAAGCAATCCAGAATTAAAAAAGTTCCTTTTTCTGAAGCTGAACTCGTAAATACTTATGGGATTTATTACGATGTCGCGGGAAAATCGGATTCCGCAAAATATTATTTCGAAAAGGCCTTAACCATAAGTAAAGCTCACGATTACAAAACCATTACCGTAATGATCATCAATAATCTCGGGATGTTTCATTGGAACAAAGGTGATTATCAAGAGGCATTGGATTATTTTTTTCGGGCTCTGGAAATGAGCAATAGCTTTCCAAATTCTTCCGAAGATACTTATTACAGTAATATTGGCCTTATTTACCAAGACATGGGACTCTTGGATAAATCTTTGGAATATCATTACAAAGCATTGGAGATTCGCAGGAAACTTGGTGATAAAAAGAATATCGCCATTTCACTGAATAATATCGGCATAATTCTTTCCCAGAGAAAAAAATATGGAGAAGCCAAAAATACATTCAAAGAAGCCATAAAAACAGCAAGCGAAGTCAACGAATTTGGGGTTCTTTATAACGCATCGGACGGCTTGGCACATATTTATATTTTGACCGGCGAGCCTGAAAAAGCGATTCCTATTTTAAAAAAATCAATTCATGAAAGGGATCGACTTATTATTGATCGAAGGGCGAATCTTTCAAGTATTGCCTATGTTATTGATGCTTATTTACTTATTAATCAGTTAGATTCCACAAAAGTATATATTAATAAGGGAAATGACTTTCTGGTCGATTTTCCGGAACTACGGATTTCTGCAATTGATTTTTATAGCAGTGCTTCCAAAGTATATTTTATGGATCAAAACTATCCGGAAGGAATGGATTATTTTGATAAGACTTTGGCTGCCAAAGACAGTATTTTTTCTACCGAAAATGCACAGAAAATTGCAAATTTGGAAACAAAATTCAAAGTTTCGGAGAAGGAAAAGAGCCACGCCCAAACGCGGGCGAACCTAGCAGAAAAAGAGTTGGAAGTGGAGCAAAAAAACCTTTTCATCTTCGGAATGGTCGCTTTGGTGCTTTTTCTTGGAACACTCGGTTTTCTGGTTTATCGGGAACAGAAACTAAAAAACAACCAGTTGCAAAAAGAAGGTGAACTAAAAGTTGCGCTTGCAAAAATTGAAATTCAAAACCAGTTACAGGAACAACGGTTACGTATTTCACGCGATCTTCACGACAACATAGGTTCGCAGCTTACTTTTATTATTTCCTCGATTGATAATCTAAAATATAGGTTGGCAAACACAGGAAACGAAATCACCGATAAATTGGGCGCAATAAGCAAATTCACTACACAAACAATTTATGAACTTCGGGACACTATTTGGGCGATGAACAAAACCGATATTTCAATGGATGATTTGCAAGCCCGCATTTCAAATTTTATTGAAAAAGCCCAAGTTTCCAGCGATGTCGATTTTCAATTTGAAGTTGATAATGCTCTTTTAAAAGAAATGCCTTTCACCTCCGTTGAAGGTATGAATATTTATAGAATTATTCAAGAATCGGTAAATAATGCTTTAAAATATTCAGAAGCATCTTTAATAAAAGTACGCATTGCAAAAGCTGCGGCAGACGAAAATGAGAAAGTGGAAGTCTCTATTTTTGACGATGGAATAGGTTTTCAAGTTGAAAAGGCCAAATCCGGAAATGGCCTTGCCAATATTAAAAAACGTGCAAAAGAGTTGGGTGGAAAAGTGGAAGTGACTTCAAAAGAAAAGGCGGGAACCGTAGTGAAACTGATTTTTTAAATACGGCAATTGTCCTATTTTTCCGACGGTGGAATGCAATTATCTTTAGTTGTTTAAATCTATCCCAAAAATGTATTTTCAAATTATGATAGCATTTACGCTGTTACTAGCTATTCCTGGGCTTTTTCTTTGGTTTTTTAAGAAAAGAAAATCCCTGAACCTCATTCATAACGAACATGTTTTCGATTTGAAAAACACTATTTCCAACCATGATTTTCAAATAGATTTTAGAAATACGAATCTGGACAAATATGATTTCTTACAATTTAACTTGAATGAAGTATTGACCGTTCAACCCAAAATTCAAATTAATTGTTAGAAAATTTCATCATTGAAAAATCGGTTTTTCCACTTGTTCCATTTGAAAAGAATTATAAAATTAAAATGTTATCATTAACTAAATATCCGGACTCACATGCTAAAAATCGCAATTGTCGATGACAACAGTTTCTTGATTCACGCCATAAAGGAGAAACTTTCATTTTTTGAAGATGTTTCTGTAAAACACACCTCTTTAAATGGCAGCGAATTACTTACAAAACTGGAAGAAAACCACAACCTTGATCTGATTTTAATGGATGTGGAAATGCCTGTGCTTAACGGTATTGAAACCACCCAAATCGTAAAGCAGAAATATCCGCACATCAAAATAATCATGCTGACCGTTTTTGACAATGACGAACATATTTTCAATGCTATAAAAGCTGGTGCAGACGGTTATTTGTTGAAAGAAATCAACCCGAAAGATTTGTATGAAGGAATATGTGAAACCCTGAATGGCGGTGCGGCTATGAATCCATCTATCGCACTAAAAACGCTGAAACTGCTGCGAAACCCAATAGATATTCAAAATCCCAGGGACCAAGATGAGATTTCACTTTCCACAAGAGAGGTTGAGGTCTTGGACCAGTTAAGCAAAGGGCTGAGCTATACTGTAATTGCGAAACATCTTTATCTTTCACCCAGCACAGTGCGCAAACACATAGAAAATATCTACAGAAAACTACAAGTGCACAGTAAGATAGAGGCGGTTCAAAAAGCAAAAAATCACAATATTATTTAAGAAGAGAAAGATAAAAAGTGAGACTGCCACTCTTTTGAACAGTTAATTATACCAAATTGGCGCAGGTTTTCCAAGTTCAAAACCTTGCAGCCCAAAATCTCCGGTATTAAGAGCATTGGTATTAAATATATTATTCCCTTGGCCAGGGATATTTGGAAAAAAGGAGAACGAAAATTGAAAGGAGCTGAATATAAGATAATCGTTTCTTATGATCAATCCAATACTGAATGCCGAATATAAATCACTGTTTACAATAAATCTTTCATCGCCAAGCATGGCCAATCTAATATTCAAATAAGGATCGAACCGGAAACCTAGAATTTCTTTCGGGGTATAAAATTGAGTTTGAAATGACAAAACATATTTTGAAGTTCCATATAACCCACTATTAAAACCCGGGATACCAATATTATTTTTTCGGCGTTCTTCATTGCTATAAAAACCTTGAAAATCATTGGTTTCATCAATAGTCAGACGGTCGCCATATGAGTTCAAACGATTTTTACCGATTAATAATTGAGGTTTTATAAATTGGCGCATTTTCCAATTATTTCCCAATGAAATTAAATTAGTGAAATAATTCGCACTAAAAGAATAGGCCGTTTGTTCTGTTTTTGATTTTTTAAAAAAAGTCCCATACTCCAAACTAAGGCTCAAATATCCCCAATTATAATAATTGCCATGAGCTATTTTTGCTCCCAGATATAACCTATTTTGATGATTTTTATATTGGTTTCCCGCAGTAAGCGAATAAATATCACCAATAGGAACGCTCTCGATGACGCCGTCCCTAAATATATAACTATCATCAATAAATTGCCTAGATGAAATGCCAACGCTTCCCAAATAAAAAGTTTCATTTGAAAAGCATTGAATGCTGTCATATTCAACGCTGGGGCTTTCTTTATAATCAATATTGAGCAGTCTTATGGCACTGATGACATTGGTGGTCCTTTCCTTTCTAGAAGGTCCTTTGAATAGGGGAAAAGAATATCCTGCCCAAGTGTCTTGAGATTGATATTTAAAGTCTTGTAGGTTCAATTCCATGGCGGCATTTTGCAGTTCTTCCTGACGAAATCGCTCATCTAAATAAATTCCCGCAGCCCATTTTGCATAGGGCGAAAAGAAGGGTCTTTCTATGTTAAGGCGTTTGTTATAAGCTCCTTCAAGATTGGTGCTATAGCCAAGGCTGGTGCTTATGTAAGTGTTTTTGAAATTGGGCACTGTGTAAAGTAGGTCAGGAGCAATTTTTCCATCGCTGAACTGATTTTCAACACCTATTTTTAATTGATGCCCAAATCCCGAAAAATTTTGGTCCCTCAATTGAATATCCATTTTGTCTTTTGAAAATGAAGCATCTGGCACTATGCTCCAAGAGTCCAAAGTTGTGACGTAAACATCTACTGAATCAGTGCTTTCTTTTACTTGTTCCACGGTAATCCTTACATCCCTAATAAAACTTTGAGAACGTAATAGTCGTTCAGATTCCTTAAGCAACAGGCTGTCCAAGGGATTATTTTCTTTAAAGATCAAATAATTTTTGATTGCAAAATCTTTGGAACTTACATGAAGTTTATTCCCTGTTTTTTCTAACCAACTATTCGCCGTTTCCGTAGAATCCCTAAAAGAAAATCCAAATGGATCGTGGCTGCGTACTGTAATATTCCTTATGATTTTACCCTCCAAACCCCGATAAACTTGTCTGCGTGAAGTATGGTTTTTATCCCTCGTTTTCTTGCTGGATTTAAAAACCAATAAATGCAGTAATTTGGTTGTTTTTGTTTTTTCGGAATAATTTTCTATCTTTTTATAAATAATCGCTGTACTATCCTTTTTTTTTTCTTTAACTTGTGAGAATCCAAAATTAAAAAAGCACAAAAACAGTATGAAAAGGAATCGTTTATCTTTCAACAGCTTTAGCATTCAGGATAATTTTTAAATTTGGGTTTCATCAACTTGCGCAATAATAAAGCACTAAAGATTCTTCAAATTGTTCTTAAGAACAAAAATAGGTTAAAACGTCAAAGATGTAGCTTATGATACCCAGATATGAATGATTTTTTCTAAAAATAAAAAACGGTAAATCATAAATTTCGAAAGTTATGGAATTGTTTACTATTTCAAAAGAGACTAAAACATTTTGTAAAGCACAGTTACGATCGAACCTTGATTATCACCCAAAGGAACAGATAAAATTTGCTTTTCTTCCTTTATTTTAAGATTAAAAGGCGGAGCTAATAAATTTAAACCACTTTGCTTTTTCAGTCTGGTTCCTTGTCCGGAAATAATCTCTTTATTGGGTGTAAAATCTCCTTCGGGTAAATGTTCGGTTAATATAACGTATTTAAAATCAGTTAACTTACTTAATACATTTTGTACTTCGTAACTATTCACCCATTTTTTAAAAACAGGTGTTTATGAACAATTTTATTTAGGTTGTCAACACCCTTTTTTAGCCTTGAATTCCCTAAGCGTAAAAATCATTGCTTATCACCTGTTTGGTTGATAACCCGCTAACAACCTTTGCCCAGGAAAGTTGTCACTGGGGTTTTTGTGCCCGTTCTTGTTGAAAATTTTCATTTTGACCGACAAGCAACTATTGAAAGAAGTACTGGAAGAGCTTAAGCTGCTCAAAAAAGAAAACAAGCAGCTTAAACTACGTGTATTGGAATTGGAAGCGAAATTGGAAAAATACCAAAACCCAAAAAATAGTGGCAACAGCAGCATCCCGCCTTCCCAAGACCCATTTAGAAAAACCAAGAGCCTTCGTGGGAAGTCCAAGCGCAAGCCTGGTGGGCAGAAAGGGCGTAAAGGAAAGAAGTTGGAAATGAGCAGCAACCCTGATAAGGTAGTCCTTCATGATATAACCAATTGTGATTGCTGTGGCCAAACCTTGCCAAATGAGCCACAGGGGTTCGATGCCCGCCAGGTCTTCGACCTGCCCCCTATAAAAATGTTCGTTACCGAGCACCGAAGGGCAAAAAAAACCTGTCGGCATTGCGGGATGGAAAACAAGGGCGACTTTCCCAAAGGGCTTGTACAGACAGCACAATATGGGAACAATATAAAAGCGTTCTGCACCTATCTGCAAAATTACCAGATGCTTCCTTATGCACGCTGCAGCGAATTGATCGAGGACCTTTCCGGGCACCGCATCGCCATCGGTAGCCTGTCCAATTTCCAGCGGCAGTGCTTTGAGATGCTCTTGCCCTACGGGGAAGAGGCAAAACGGCAATTGCTCAAAAGCCCCGTCCTGCATGCCGATGAAACGGGGGTCCGCCTGAACGGGAAAAACCAGTGGGTGCACGTATTGAGCAATTCAACTGTCAGTTTTTTTGCCCACCACCCAAAACGGGGCAAAGAAGCCATGGATGATATTGGGCTACTGGAAAAATACAAGGGCATATTGGTGCACGACAGGTTCGCCAGTTACTTTAGCTACAAATGTGAGCACAGCCTTTGCAATGCCCATATATTGAGGGAGTTGGTTCATGTCGAAGAAGCCTTCGGGGCTCCCTGGGCAAAAGAAATCGGGAAGTTGTTGGTACGTGCCAAAACAAAAAAAGGAAGGGACGCAAACTTGAAAACATCCTACTACACAAGGGTGTTCAATAAATACACTTCCCTGGTACGCCCTGTCATCAAAAATTATGACAAGAAATTCAAAAAAACCAATGAGCAGCGGCTTGCCTTTGCCCTGGAAAAACATAAGTACCTATTCCTTAAATTCATAAAACAGCCTGAAGTGCCCTTTGACAATAACCAAGCAGAAAGGGACCTGCGCATGATAAAGGTCAAGCAAAAAGTATCAGGATGCTTTAGGTCGGAGACCCATGCCAGCTATTTTACCTCAATACGGGGATATATCTCTACCCTAAAGAAAAACGACCAAAACGTGCTTGAGAAAATCAAAAGCGTGTTTCTTGGAAAACCTTTTATGCCCATAGTGGGTGAATAGTTAC
>JBDNFD010000050.1:0-28505 GCA_041689995.1 Flavobacteriaceae bacterium
CAATAATGAATAATGAATAATAAATAATGTTTAATGTCAACCAATAACTAAATAACCAATAACCCAATAACCCAATAATGTATAATGTTTAATGTATATTGAATAATAAATGGGGATTAGCGATTAGGAAATAGCGAACCGATAATGAATAGTGAATAGTGAATAATGAATAGTGAATAATGTCAACCAATAACTAAATAACCAATAACCCAATAATGTATAATGTTTAATGTATATTGAATAATAAATAGGGATTAGCGATTAGGAAATAGCGGACCAATAATGAATAATGAATAGTGAATAGTGAATAATGTTAACCAATAACTAAATAACCAATAACTAAATAACCGATTAACCAGTCAACTATTTAAACAATTAACCCAATAACCCAATAACCCAATAACCAATAACCAGTAACCCAAATAACCAGTAACCCAAATAACCCAATAACCAATAACCAGTAACCCAAGTAACCCAAATAACCCAATCCCCCCATGGAAATATTCAAATTCGGCGGTGCCTCTATAAAAGATGCGGAAAGCGTAAAAAACATAGTGGCGGTTTTAAAAAAGACAGGATCCAAAAACAAGGTTATTGTGGTTTCCGCCATGGGAAAGACCACAAATGCTTTGGAAAAAACGATCGACAGTTATTTTGGCGATCGATCTTCCCTGAAAGAAAGCATTGCCGAAGTGCGATATTTTCACCTGAAAATTACAACCGAATTGTTCAGCAACGATTCGCATGAGGTTTTTGCTAAAATTGAAACCTATTTTGAAGATTTGATCACCTTTTTATCGCGAAATAAATCGCCTAATTATGATTTCGTTTACGACCAAATAATCGGTTTTGGGGAATTGCTGAGCACCACAATTATCAGCGAATATTTGAGGAAGAAGGATATTGAAAACACTTGGGTGGATGTAAGGGATCTCATAAAAACCAACTCTGCTTACCGCGGTGCGCAAGTGAACTGGGAGCAAACCCAAATAAATATTCGTGCCGCCATCGATCCGCAGAAACTAACACTTGTCCAGGGATTCATCGCTTCCGATGAAGATAATTTCACAACCAGTCTCGGTCGTGAAGGCAGCGATTATTCGGCGGCAATTTTCGCTTATTGTTTGGATGCGGAAAGTGTAACTATTTGGAAAGATGTAGATGGAGTAATGAACGCCGACCCCAAAGTTTTTGGAAACACCCAACTTTTGGAAGAAATCTCTTATCAGGAAGCCATCGAATTGGCTTTTTATGGAGCTTCGGTGATTCATCCCAAAACCTTGCAACCCCTTCAAAAAAAGGAAATCCCGCTGTATGTAAAATCCTTCTTCCATCCAGAAAAAATTGGCACCAAAGTCCATAAACCTTTTCCGATCGGCATTTCGGATGTCGAACAGCATATTCGACCACAAGTTCCTTGCTTTATCGTGAAGAAAAATATGCTGCTGCTCACCCTTTCTTCCTTGGATTTTTCCTTTATCGTCGAAAAAAATATTAGTGAAATTTTCGCACTTTTCCATCAATATCGAATAAAAGTGGATTTAATCCAGAATTCGGCCATCAGTTTTTCGGTTTGTGTGGAGAACAAATATCATACGATCGAAAAGTTGATAGCGCATTTAAAACGCAACTACAAAGTGGGTTACAACGAAAATGTTTCTTTATATACCATCCGCCACTTCAATAAAGAAGCAGTTGAATTCTTGGAAAAAGATAAGATTGTTTTGCTGAAACAACTCACTCAAAAAACCGTGCAACTGATCGCGAAGTAATAAGCCCTGCCGCACTTTTTTTATTATATTTGTTCAGAAACGAAAGTACTATGGGAATCGTTAATGCAAAAGAAATAGCCAAAGGCCTGCACATTGACAAATTTGGCTTCTTGGGCACTTCTTTGGGGGCAATGTTTTTGAAAGTCACCAAACTTTCCACCCTAAATGACATTTACGATCACAACAAACATCTCCAAGGAACCGACTTTTTGGACGGGATTATCCATGATCTCGACATCGAATTCGAAATACCGGAAAAGGACCTGAAGCGTATTCCAAAAACCGGAGCTTTTATCACTGTTTCCAATCATCCGCTGGGGGGAATAGATGGAATTATTCTCTTGAAATTATTTCTGGAAAGCAGACCAGATTACAAAATTATTGCAAATTTTCTCTTGCATCGGTTGGTTCCTTTGAAACCTTATATCATGCCGGTGAACCCTTTTGAAAATAGGAAAGAGGTAAAATCCAGCATGCAAGGTTTGAAAGAAGCAATGTTACATGTGCAAAAAGGAAATCCCTTGGGGGTTTTTCCGGCCGGGGAAGTTTCTACCTCTCGCGAAGATCATTCGATTGTGGATAAACCATGGGCACCGGAAGCGATGAAATTGATTCAGCGATCGAAAGTTCCGGTGATTCCAGTGTATTTTCATGCTAAAAACAGTTTGGCATTTTACAGATTGGCAAAATTGGG
Source organism: Flavobacteriaceae bacterium (assembly GCA_041689995.1). GTDB lineage: Bacteria > Bacteroidota > Bacteroidia > Flavobacteriales > Flavobacteriaceae > DASSWG01. Next base: position 2,467 of record JBDNFD010000050.1, read on the forward strand.
TGGTACTTTTCGCACCGCCAAATTGCCAAGTGAAATGTTGAATCAAAAAAACCGGAAAATAAGGGTGCGTATCGGGAATCCTATTTCGGTGAAAGATCAGGAAGACCATTCTGATATTGAAGGCTTTACCACCTTTTTGCGCAAGAAAACCTATATGCTCGCCAGCGGTTTTCATAAAAAGACCTTACTGGAAAATATTCCCCGGCAAATAAAATTCCCGCGTTCCCATAAAGAGCCTTCCAGTATTGCCTTGGAAACTTCCGACCATCTCATGCGGCATGAAATCGAGTTTTGTCGTGCCAACGATAGGCGCCTTTTGATCAGTAAAAATTATGAGGTTTTTCTGGCCAAACGCTCCGAAATCCCGAACATTGTATTGGAAATTGGACGTCTTCGTGAAATTACTTTCCGCGCCATTGGCGAAGGAACAAACAAATCTGTGGACTTGGATAAATTCGATAACTTTTATCACCATTTGTTCCTTTATGACAATCAAACCCAGAAAATCGCCGGTGCATACCGCATGGGAATGGGTTCTGAAATTTTCCCAAAATATGGGATCGATGGGTTTTATCTCCATGAATTGTTCCGTTTCGAACCTGAACTATACCGAATGATGCGGCAATCAATTGAAATGGGACGCGCATTTATTATGAAAGATTATCAGCAAAAACCCATGCCGTTATTCCTTCTTTGGAAGGGAATCGTTCATTGTACCTTGCGTTTTCCCGAGCATAACTATCTCATTGGCGGCGTGAGCATCAGTAATAAATTTTCCTCGTTTTCGAAATCCATGATGATCGAATTCATGAAATCACATTATTATGATCCGTATGTGGCGCAATATGTTCACCCGAAAAAGGAGTTTAAAGTGAAGTTGAAAGATGCGGACAAAGATTTTGTTTTTGATGAAACGGAAGCCGACCTGAACAAGTTTGATAAAATCATCGATGAACTGGAACCCGACAATTTACGGATGCCGGTTTTGTTGAAAAAATACATCAAACAAAACGCGAAAGTGGTCGCTTTCAATGTCGATCCGCTATTCAATAACGCCGTAGATGGTTTAATGTATATTCGTATCGCCGATCTGCCCGAAAGCACCGTAAAACCAGTGATGGAAGAATTTCAAGCAGAGCTGGAACTGAAGGTCCACGAACCGTGAATTGAATTTGTACTTTGATCAGAATGAAATATATTTTTCAATGCGTATTTTTTCTGGTGGTTTTCAATGCGTATTCGCAGTTTACAATCCAGGGGCATATTCTCGACTCATTGACGAACAATCCAATTGAAGGGGCAACAGTATTTTTTGACCAAACCAGTATTTGGACCATAACAGATTCCGAGGGGTATTTCAATCTGTATATGAAATTAAAAACCTCTACTCCGCTGGTAATTAGTTTTCTGGGTTATGAGAGAATTGTGATTCCTGAACCATTTACAGGTGAGGAATTGACTGTTCATTTAAAAAGGGCCGAGAATGAGTTGGAGGCGGTTATCATAAAAAGTGATCGAAGAAACAAGGACAAAAAAGCGAATCAATTACCAGAAAGTAACCAACTAGACCGATGGTCTGTTCTTTTTGATCATTTATTTATCGGACCGGGCCGAGCCGCCAATAGAAGACGTTTATCCAATTCCGAAAATATACATTATTCATTTAACGCTGAGCAACAAACCCTTTCTGTTTCTTCAAAAACTCCTTTGGTTGTTGTGAATAATTATCTGAAATATCGGATAATCTATACCTTGGATACCGCAAGCATAAATTTCTATAGAGATGAAAAATTCAATGTTTTGGTTCCGAGAATTTTTATGATTGCGTGAAAATCCTTTTTTCAGGATCTTCTGGATACCACAAAAACCAATCGTCGCTATCACAAAAGACGAAAAGAAGCATATTTCGGTTCAGTGCTCCATTTTATGCGATCCCTAAAGGAAGAAAAATTAAAAGAAGAAGGTTTTTCGGTTTTCAAAATGGATACCGTAATGGATATGAAAAAAGAAGAAAACCCTAAAATTATCAATAAAGTTGTTCATTTTAAATTAGCTCCACGAACTGGTTTTACGGAAATAATACCACCTCCAAGATTTACTGTCATATATTTAGAAAAAGAAAGATCAGAAGTGATTGCGAAACAAAATTTTGGAATCGATGATTTGGGAAATTATTTTCCTTGGAACGCATTACAATTTAATGGATACATGGGCCAAACGGGGATTTCGTCCACTTTGCCGTTGGATTACCGTCCGGAAAAAAATGAATGATCATTGTAGATTTTTTTTTTGCTACACCAACATTCTATTAAATTGCGAAGAAACTAGGTTCCTTTCCGGTTAGCCAAATACACCCCGAACAGAATGACAATTGCCGAAAATAAACAAGGATTTTCTGCGGAAAGAGAACAATCGCCAACAGAAATAATTATTCCTCCCGCCATTGCACGCTTTCCATTAAATGCCGAATGTCTTTGATAAGATAATCTGCTGCGGGGACAATGGAATCGTAATTAGGGCGGACGTCGAAATAGACAGAGCCGGTCAAGAAGTGATTTACACTATCGGTGATATAGAATTGTGCTTGGGAAGCCGCGTCGCCTGTAACTTTGTAAAAATTCCCATATACCTTGTGAAAATCGTTGGTATAAGTTTCGCTTTCTATTCCCGAAGCTTTTATGGTGTGTTCCAAGGGTAGTTTTTGGGCGTCCATCAACAGTTTTTTCAAATTGTTTTCTACAGGCTTGTAAGTGAGAAAAATGGTTCCGTTCAGCGTGGGATATTTCAGGTTGAACCAGCAGCGATGCACTTCGCGAGCCGGTGTTATATTTGCCAATTTGTTTTTTTCAAATGAAAATGGGCAGTCCATGTACACTCGGTGATAATTCGGAGCGGGATATTCCAGTGCCAAAAAACCATTTGGTTTGGGTTGATTATCCTCTTTGCAACTGCAAAAGGCAATTCCCAAAAAAACTATCGCAATCATTTTTTTCATAGTAAATTTTGCTTTTTCATTTGAGAATTTATTATTTCCAAACTGCCAACTGAACACTGAACACTGAACACTGCCAACTGAACACTGCCAACTGACCACTGCCAACTGACCACTGCCAACTGATCACTGCCAACTAACTCTCTCCAATATTCAGTTTAATCTGTTTCAATCGCTTATTTTGGATAACTTCTACCGTGAATGTATATCGTTCAAAAGTGATGGGTTCATCTTTTTTTGGGAATCCTTTGGATATTTCCAGTAAAAATCCGGCCAATGTTTCGGCTTCCCCTTTGTTTTCTTCGAAGTCGGAAATATCTTCTAATTTCAAGACCCTATAAAATTCTTTTAGCTGGGTTTTTCCCTCAAAAATATAATTTTTCTCATCTAATTTGGAATAAATCAAATCTTCATCATCAAATTCGTCATTGATGTCTCCAACAATTTCTTCTATAATATCCTCCAAAGAAATTAATCCGCTGGTGCCGCCATATTCATCCACTACAATTGCCAAATGCGTTTTCTTGTCTTTGAAATCGTTCAACAAATCATCTAATTTCTTGTTCTCAGGAACAAAATAAGGCTCACGGATCAATTTTTGCCAAGCAAAATTTTTCCGATCTAAATAGGGCAGAAGGTCTTTCACATAAAGCACCCCCTGAATGTCGTCGATACTTTCTTTGTAAACCGGGACCCGCGAATATCCGTTTTCTATAATCAGCGGAATGATGGCGGTGTAATTTAATGCCTCGTTTAATGCGAAAATATCCATCCGTGGATGCATCACATGTTTGGTGTCGGTATTTCCAAAGGAAACGATTCCTTTCAATATTTTGTGCTCTTCCCGGGTAGTGTCTTCGTGGCTGGTGAGTTCCAATGCGTGCGACAATTGATCGATGTTCAAGTTGCTTCCATGTTTTCCCAAATGTTGGTGCAACCATAGAGTCGCCGCGCGCATCGGCATACTGAACGGACTTAAAACTTGGTCCAAAATCTTCAAGGGAATAGCCACAAATTCGGCAAACTCCATGCGCTTTCTATTGGCGAGGATTTTCGGTACAATTTCCGTCACAAACATCAATAAAAAGGTGGCAATGACAACTTCCACAAGAAACTGTACATCAATGCCCAATATTTCTGTGTCAATATTTTCAAACAGCTTATCGCCGAAGGAATCGAACAAAAGCACAAAAGCAATATTCGAAAAATTGTTGGCGATCAGAATGGTAGCCAACAACTTTTTTGGACGGTCCAATAAGCGGACAATGATTTCTTGTTTCGCAGAAATTTTTCCGTCTTTTTGTCGAAAATCAACCGGTGTCAGGGCGAACAAGGCCACTTCGGCACCAGATAGAAGAGCGGAACAGAACAAAAAAAACAATAGCCCCAAAATGCCGAACAGATGGGAAAGTTCAAACGCCGAGAAAATTATTAGACTGGAAGGGTCGGGATCCAATTGGATGGTTTTGGTTCAACTTTAAAACGGAAGGTCGTCCGTTTCCTCATCTTGTTTTGACGATTGGTCAAAGGTATCGTTTTTTTGTGTTTGAGGCTTTTCTGAAGCTTGATTTTTTGCTTGTGGTTGATTCGATTGGTCTTTTGGGGTAAGAAAAGTGAAATTATCACAATGAATTTCAGTGGTATAACGGTCCATTCCTTTGTCATCTTGCCATTTTCGGGTTTTTATGCGGCCTTCAATGTAAATTTTATCGCCTTTGCCCAAATATTTTTCGCATATTTCCGCGGCTTTATTCCTAACAACAATGTTGTGCCATTCGGTATTTTTTATACGATCTCCAGCTTTGTTTAGATATTCTTCATTGGTTGCCAAAGGAAAATTTCCCACACAACCCCCGCTTTCAAAATAATGCATTTTGACATCATCTCCGGTATGTCCAATTAATATAACCTTGTTTACAGTTCCCGTCATTATCTATTTTTTAAAAAGTAAAAGTAATGAAAAAGTATTGTTTGAAAAACCTAAAGTACATAAAAAAAACAGATTTTAATAACAATATTTTCACGGAAAATCCGCTTCTTTCAAAGTGAACAAGACTTCCAGATGATTTTCCATCAAAACGGGCATCGGAAAATCATGAAGTTCGGAATAGGTGACGTGATGGCCGTTTTCGGCAAATTTATTTCCTCGTAAATCGACATTTTCAACAATCCAAAATTTCACCAACAATTTTTGGTGCGAAAGAATGTGTTTCACGGGTTTTTCATTAAAAAGCCGAATTTTTCCAGCAGACAATTTCTCCACTTCCGGATGCCTCAGAAATTCGTCCAAATCTTGTTCTGTTTGCGTTTCCACCAGCGGGAATTCGTATAAATTACGCCAAATTCCTTTTCCAGTCCGTTGCTGTATAATGCTTTTCTTTTCGGGGGAAATAAAAACCAAATAATTGAAATGACGCGTGGTAATTTTGGTCTTTTTCAATTTCACCGGAAGTTCCTTTATTTTTCCTGTTTGAAAAGCGACGCAAGAATTCTTGAAAGGACAATTTTCGCATAATGGATCGACAGGTTTGCAGTGCATCGCGCCAAATTCCATAATGGCCTGGTTGTGTTCCGCAGAATTTTTCGGATCTAAAACTTTTGTTGCTAGGACTTTGAATTCCTTTTTACCTTGTGTCGAATTAATTGGGGTTTCAATTCCAAAAATGCGCGAAAGTACCCGAAAAACATTGCCATCCACCACGGCTACTGGTTCGTTATAACATATTGAAGCGATGGCACTCGCTGTGTAATCGCCTACGCCTTTCAATTGTAACAGTTCTTTGTATGATTTTGGAAATTCCCCGGAAAGCTCATTCGAAATATATTGTGCGGTAAAATGCAAATTTCTGGCCCTGGAATAATATCCCAATCCTTGCCAATGTTTCAAAACCTCCTTTTCAGAAGCTCTTGCAAGGTCAAAAACCGTAGGAAATGCTTTTAGAAAAGTTAGATAATAGGGCAAACCCTGAGCTACGCGGGTTTGTTGAAGGATTATTTCGCTTAACCAAATTTTATAAGGATCGATTGTTTCCCGCCAAGGCAATTCTCTTTTTCGTGGTAAATACCATTTTATCAAGTTTTGGGAAAAATTCATCAGTCAAAATTTGGAATGCAAGTATAAAAGTTTATTCCATTACTATTTAAAGGATTAGCTTGAATTATTGAAATTTAAATTCTTATATTTGCGCACTTGAAAAATAATAAACTTTATTTTAAACTAATTGCGACATGACAAAAGCAGAAATTGTAGCGAAGATCTCAGAAAAATTAGGAATGGAAAAAGGGGATGTCCAAGCTACGGTGGAAACCTTTATGGGTGAGGTGAAAGATTCTTTGGAAAGCGGCGACAACGTATATTTGCGTGGTTTTGGGAGTTTTATCGTGAAAACCCGAGCCGAAAAAACCGGCAGGAATATTTCCAAAAATACGACTATCAAAATTCCGGCCCACAATATTCCGGCCTTCAAACCCGCAAAAGTGTTTGTTGAAGGCGTGAAAGCCAAAGTAAAAGTAAAATAACGACCTATATTATAGTATTAATTTAAAAAAATCACGTTGTATGCCAAGTGGTAAAAAAAGAAAAAGACATAAGGTGGCCACGCACAAGCGTAAAAAACGAAGAAGAGCCAACCGACACAAGAAAAAGTAGTGCCTTCACTACTTTTTTATTTATTAACGTTCATTGAAATCGAGGTTTTTTAAACCTCTTCAGGATTGAAAATCCTGTGATAAATATTGTTTAATCCATTTGTCCCAACAGAATTTGGGATGGATAAAAATCGAAACCGCATGGATAAGGAACTAATAATCCGAACCGGTCCTTCTGCTGTTGATTTTGCCTTGTTAAAAGATGGAAAACTCATAGAGTTAAACAAAGAGAACGATGATAGTAATTTTGCGGTTGGGGATATTTTCCTTGCCAAAATCAGAAAAACTATTCCTGGGCTAAACGCGGCATTTGTGAATGTCGGGTATGAAAAAGATGGTTTTTTACACTATCATGACCTCGGGCCCCAAGTAAGTTCCCTTTTAAAATTCATAAAACGTGTAAGCACAGGTAAATTAAGGGATTATTCGCTCAAGGATTTTCCTTTTGAGAAGGATATTAACAAAGACGGCGGCATTGCCGACGTTCTGAAATCAAATCAATCCCTCTTGGTACAAATCGTCAAAGAGCCTATTTCCACAAAAGGTCCACGGATCAGCAGTGAACTTTCCCTCGCAGGAAGGTATATTGTTTTGGTTCCGTTTTCGGATCGAATTTCTGTTTCTTCAAAAATAGAAAGCAAAGAGGAAAAAGAAAGGCTGAAACGATTGGTAAAAAGCATTCGCCCCAAAGGTTTTGGGGTAATTGTCCGCACAGTGGCACAAGACAAAAAAGTTGCTGAATTGGACAAAGACATTCAAAATTTGGTGGATCGTTGGACGGGAATGTGCAAAAAGTTGTACAAAGCTCAGCATCCCACGAAAGTTTTGGGAGAACTTAGCCGGGCATCTGCTATGATGCGCGATATCTTCAATGACTCGTTCACCGCTATTCACACCGATGAAGAAGCTTTGTTTACACAAATCAAAGAGTATTTGGGTCAAATATCCCCAGAGAAAGAATCAATTGTGAAACTGCACCAATCCAATGTTCCCATTTTTGAGAAACATGGTGTGGAGCGCCAAATAAAAACCGCTTTCGGAAAAATTGTTTCCATAAACAAAGGGGCTTATTTGGTGATCGAACATACCGAAGCCATGCATGTGGTTGACGTAAACAGCGGAAACCGTAGCAACAAAGCCAAAAATCAGGAAGATACTGCCTTGGAGGTGAATTTGATCAGTGCTACCGAAGTTGCCCGCCAATTGCGTCTGCGCGATATGGGCGGAATTATTGTGATTGATTTTATTGATATGGGAAAACCCGCGCACCGGAAAAAATTGTACGATCATCTGTGCCAAGAAATGGAAGATGACCGGGCGAAACACAAAATTTTGCCACCCAGTAAATTTGGGTTGGTACAGATTACACGGCAACGCGTAAGACCCGAAATGAACATTAAAACCAGAGAGGCAAATCCGAACGGAAACGGGGAGATTGAAGCCCCTATTGGGATCGTCAATAAAATTAACACCGATCTTCAGAAACTGATCAAAAAAAACCATAAAAACCTGTCATTGAGCGCACATCCATTTATAGCTGCGTTTCTGACCAGGGGCATTCCATCGCCCCGTGGAAAATGGTTTTTTGACCATAATCGTTGGATAAAAATTTTGCCAAGAGATGCTTACACATACCTCGAATACCATTTTCACGACAAAAACGGTGAAGTGATCGAATTATAATAAGAAACCCTTTTACGGAAATGTAAAAGGGTTTTTTTGTGCTCAATTTTTTTCTGAAAGCTGAAAATCATCTATTTCTCATTTGAAATTCCATTCTTTGGGAGATTAAAGATATAAAATCGGTTGAATGTTTATTTATTTCGATCAAATGTTATAGTTTTGCTTCGCATTCTCATAAGTGTATTTGTTATCTGAGATTTCCTTCGTTAAATATGAAGCAAGATTTTTAGATAATTTATTGGTTAATCAATAGAAGCCCCGAATCTTAGATTCGGGGTTTTGTTTTTATTTTCAGTTCTTTCGATATTTATAGACTGATTTTTGAATTTTATTTCAACGGAAGGGTCGTTGAAAGGAATTCTAATTGTATTTAAAATTGCCTAAAATGCAAATTGCAAAATATGACTGGAATTTGGATTTATGGTGAAGTTCAACGATTTTAAAAAAGATCCGATAAAATTCATCGTAACCAAAAAGATCACTCTGCCACATCCAAAAGCCGCCACAGGATTATTGTAGTTGAGTAGGAAAAACTGTACCTTTGTGCTATGCTTTCAGGTACTATAAAAAAAATCGATATAACCAAAATCCGTGCAGATTTTCCTATTCTTTCTCGAAAAGTCAACGGAAAGCCATTAGTTTATTTTGACAATGCCGCGACTTCACAAACGCCGCAACAGGTCATAGATTCCATCGTCGATTATTATTCCAATTACAACGCTAATATTCATCGTGGCGTGCATACGTTATCGCAGGAAGCAACCGACGCTTATGAACAAGTACGGGAAAAAATCAGAAAGCATTTCAATGCTACAAAATCCAATGAGATTATTTTTACGGCTGGCACGACGCACGGAATAAATTTGGTGGCGAATGGTTTTACCGAATTTTTGAAAAAAGGGGATGAATTGTTGGTGTCAGCTTTGGAGCATCACTCCAATATTGTGCCTTGGCAAATGCTTTGTGAACGCACTGGGGCAGTTATGAAAGTCATTCCGATGACAGATGACGGAGCACTAAATTTAATTTCTTTAAAAGATTTACTTTCCGAAAAAACGAAATTGGTTTTTCTAAACCATGTTTCCAATGCGTTGGGAACCGTTAACCCAATTGAGGAAATAATAAAAAAGACACACAAAGTTGGTGCTGCGGTTTTGATAGATGGAGCGCAAGCCGCCCCGCATATCAAAGCAGATGTTCAGGCATTGGATGTGGATTTTTATTTGGCTTCTGCCCACAAAATGTGCGGTCCCACAGGAGTCGGATTTCTGTATGGAAAAGAAAAATGGTTGGAAAAATTGCCTCCTTACCAAGGTGGAGGTGAGATGATCGACCAAGTTACCTTCGAGAAAACCACTTATGCCGGTTTGCCGCATAAATTCGAAGCGGGAACGCCCAATATTTCTGGCGGAATTGCTTTTGGCGTTGCCCTGGACTATATGAACGAAATTGGTTTCGAAAATATCGCTGCATACGAAGATGAATTATTGCGATATGCCACACAAGAATTAATGAAAATCGAGGGTCTGAGGATTTACGGCACTTCTGCGAACAAAACCGCGGTTATTTCCTTCAATATAGAAGATATCCATCCTTACGATGTTGGCACCATAATAGATAAATTGGGTGTCGCGGTTCGCACAGGTCATCATTGCGCCCAACCGATCATGGATTTTTATAAAATTCCAGGGACCATTCGTGCTTCATTTTCATTTTATAATACGATAGAGGAAATAGATATTTTTATTGCTGCCGTCAAGAAAGCTAAAATGATGTTGTTGTAAATTCATCACAAAACCATGTATTTTCTTGTACAATATAGCGTACCTTTGTTTTTAATGAAAAAAATAAAAAATGAAAGCAATCACCATCTCCACCTTGCGGAAAAACATGAAAAAGCATTTTGATTATGTTTCGGAATCCATGGGAACTATTATTGTTCCAAGAAACACGGAAGATGAAGCTGTTGTAATTATGTCCATAAAAGAATATAACTCGCTGATGGAAACAGAGCATTTGCTTTCGACCGAAGCGAATCGTTATTATTTGCAAAAATCTTTGTGCCAATTAAAAAAGGGAAAAACCATTACTTATGATCCGGACAAAGAAAATATCGTTCAACCACAAAAATAAATATGAATGTTGAATTTACAGATCAAGCTTGGAAGGAATTTTGTTATTGGATCGAAACTGATGAAAAAATTTTCCTAAGAATCAAAAATTTGATAAATGCAATTAGGCAAAATCCGTTCGGGGGAATTGGAAAACCAGAACCGTTGCGATACGATTTGAAAGGATTTTGGTCCAGAAGAATTACTGGCGAACATCGGTTGGTGTACAGAATTACTGGAAAAAGAGACAGCAACCAAAGCTGTGATATCGTGAAATGTCGTTTTCATTATGAAAAATGAAATTTTTTTTCACATTGAATTCATATAAATAACGTTTTGAACACTATCCAAGAAATACAACAAGAAACAATCGATGAATTTTCCATTTTCGACGACTGGATGCAACGCTACGAATACATGATCGAGCTGGGCAAATCGCTGCCGCTGATCGATGAACAATACAAAACCCAGGAAAATACCATTAAAGGTTGTCAAAGCAAAGTTTGGGTTCACGCCGAAATGCTTGACGACAAAGTGGTCTTTACCGCAGATAGCGATGCCATTATCACCAAAGGAATTATCGCTATTTTGGTGCGAACCCTTTCCGGACAAAAACCCGTTGATATTCTCGAAGCCGACATGGGTTTTATCGACGAAATCGGATTGAAAGAACACCTTTCGCCCACGCGCGCGAACGGCTTGGTAAGCATGATTAAACAATTGAAAATGTATGCATTGGCATTCGGTACAGTCGATTAGTTTGATAGTCTTTTAGTTTAGTAGTATTTTTAACTACCAGAAAAGATCAAATAGAATGGAAAAATTCAAGTTTGAAGATCTAAAAATTTATTGGAAAGCAATTGATTTTGGAGAATCGGTAAATAGTCAAACTCATAAGTTTCCTAGAGAAGAAATATTTAGATTGTCTAGTCAATATATACGCGCTGCCGATTCAATAGCACTGAATATTGCAGAAGGATATCCAAGCACGGACAGAAAATTCAACAATTATTTGCAGAATGCGTGGGACAGTCTTCACGAATGTGTTTCTTGTAGTACAAAAGCGAAGTTAAGAGGTTTTATTTCAGAAGAACAGGATAACAAAAACAGGCAAGATTTAGCGGAATTATCAAAAATGATTTCATCTTACAAAAAATATTTAAAATCTAAAATTGACAAAACAAAGAACAAATCAAATTAAAAGACTAACAAACAAACAAACTAATAAAAACTAATAAAAACTAATAAACTAATGGATACCAACGAACTGGGCGAACATGTCGTCCGCGTATTAAAAACCATTTACGATCCCGAAATCCCTGTGGATATTTATGAACTCGGATTGATTTACGATGTGTTTGTGAATGAGAATCGCGATGTGAAAATATTGATGACTTTGACCACACCGAACTGCCCTGTGGCGGAATCGCTTCCGATGGAAGTGGAAGAAAAAATAAAATCCATTGACATGGTGAACGATGTAGAGGTGGAAATGACCTTCGATCCGCCTTGGTCGCAAGATTTGATGAGTGAAGAGGCAAAATTGGAATTGGGAATGCTTTAATAAAGGAGTCCGCGAATAATATAAAAAAATGTATTTTAGCAAAAGTTCAATGCTTTTTAAAAGGAAAGAAACATGGAAAAAGCCGTCCTTCTAAAAAAAACAATTTATACGCTCTCAAAACTTCCCAAGGGGAAGATAAAGGAGGTATCTAATTTTGTGCAATATCTATCAGAAAAATATGAGGAAGATATATTGCAAAAAGGAACAGAAAGATTGATTTGTGAGTCAAAAGCCTTTGATTTTCTTCAGGAAGAAGAAGACTTATATTCTTTGGAGGACTTGAAAGTAAGATTCTGATGGAAAAGGGCGATATTGTTCTAATAACCTTTCCTTTTACAGATCTTTCTGGAAATAAAAATAGACCTGCGCTTGTGCTTGCTGAAAATCGATTGGACGTTACCGTTGCTTTTATTTCTACTCAAATGAAATGGCATGAAAAAACAGATGTAACAATAAATCCTTCCGAAAAAAATGGTCTCAAAAAACACTCCTTAATAAGACTTTCGAAACTTGCAACTATTGATAGAGACCTTATCCTTGGAAAATTAGGAAATGTTGATATCGAAACAATAAAAGAAATCAATTATAATTTGAAAAGAATTTTAAAGCTGGAATAAATTCCAATATATTGATTTGATATTATAGATAAATAATCTCGATAATCCAATGTCCGAAACTATCATAAATCGTGTCGCCAACAGTAAATTGCTGACTTTTGATCTGGAGGAAATTTATCCCATAGGTGAGCGGGTGCAACTCGATATCAAAGATTGGTTGCACGAAGGTTTTGTATTGCGCGAAAAGGAATTCCGGGCACATTTGAAAAATCATTCCTGGGAAAGTTTCTCTGGGAAATATGTAGCTTTGACCTGTTCTTCCGATGCTATCGTTCCCGCTTGGGCATTTATGCTGGCAGCAACTTACTTGCAACCGGTTGCCAAAAAAACCGTGATCGGAAATTTAGAAACCCTAGAAACTGCAATATTTTCCGACGTTCTTGCAAACATAAACCTTTCCGAATTTGAAGATAAGCCTGTTATCATAAAAGGTTGCGCTCGGTTGCCTATTCCGCAAAACGCCTATTTAATGCTGATCGGAAAACTGCAACCTATTGCGAAAAGCTTATTTTTTGGCGAAGCGTGTTCCTCTGTGCCATTGTTCAAAAGAAAAAGATAAACTTGAAATTTTGAGTTTTTTATAACATTTTAATGGAAGGAATTTTAAGGGATTAAAAGTATGTTTGCCGGCGATAAACAGAAAACTTTTCAAATGAAAAAAATCATGGCCGTTTTTGCATTATTTGCGATAATTTCTGCAAGGGCACAAGAATCCGAAACTGAAAAATTGGGTTGGTCCACTTTTGGAAATGCTTCGTTGATGTTCAGCCAATCGGCTTTCAATGCAGAATGGCAAGGTGGTGGAACTTCCAATTATTCATTGAACGCTGCCGTAAATTATAATTTCAATTACAAAAAAGAGGCTTTTACTTGGGATAATAAAATCATTGCCGAATATGGTGCTGCCAAAACCAATGATGATGAATTTTTGCGTAAAACCAATGATCGGTTTGAATTTAATTCGATCGCTGGGAAGCAAATAAAAGAAACCAATTGGTACTACTCACTATTTTTCAATTTCAAAACCCAATTTGCTCCGGGGTATGAATATTATGAAGGGGAAATATTGAATCCTGTAACCGGCGATGTGGTTGGGACTGAAGAGCTTCGGTTAGAAACCACCCACGCATTTTCACCGGCTTATTTTCAATTTGGACCGGGTTTTCTCTGGAAAAAAAGTGATAATTTAAAAGTGAATATTGCACCGCTAACTTCGCGGTTAATTATTGTGGACAAAGATTTTACTTCTGCTCCCGGATATGTTGATGGGGCCTATTTTGGAGTGGACAAAGGAGAATCTACACGATTTGAATTTGGCGCATCACTAAATGCCTATGCAAAATTCACGTTAATGGAGAATGTGACCATGGAAAACATGCTGTCATTTTATTCTAATTATTTGGAAAATCCGCAAAATGTGGATTTGGATTATACCATGAATTTGATAATGGGGATTAATGACTATCTCTCCGCGAACGTGGTGTTCCAGGCAATTTATGACGACAATGCCATCGATGCATTCCAAATTCGGGAAGTTCTTGGGGTTGGGCTTGCCTATACTTTTCCTGCTTCTAAGTAGAAATAAAAAACGGATATTATTGTAGTACGTCTAAAATAAATTGTGAATGATACGAAATTATCGGAATGAAAAATGGGAAGAAATTGAGTTTGATGATAAAATTTCTAAGAATGAAAGGTATAAAATATCAAACTACGGCAGAATTATAAACTGCAAAGGAGAAAAGGAATCAATTGTTAAAAAGTACTTTATCAATGGTTATCAAAATTTACCACTCAAACAAAAACATAATGGGAAGAAGACAAGTCGATATATACACAAACTTGTAGCGGAACATTTTCTTGAAAAAAATGACGGGATTTGTGCCATCCATTTAAACTATGACAAAACGGACAATCGAGTAGAAAATTTAAAATGGGCAACTAAAAGAGAAAAGGAAATACACCAATTCAGTAATCCTGAATTTAAAAATATAGTTAGGAAAATGCCATCAAATGCCAAACTTACTGAAACCAAGGTTAAGTTCATAAAGCGAAAAATAAACGACCCAAACCGAAGAACAAGGTTGAAAATGATAGCAAAACAGTTCGGAATATCGGAAATGCAACTTTATCGAATAAAAATTGGAGAAAATTGGGGATCAGTGAAGGAATAAAAAAGGATTTAAATTGGAAGTTGGAGGCGATGTAAATTTTGATACGAACCGGTTAATCAATAAGCCATTCTTTCAGCATCCAATTTTATAAAAATAAACAATAAAATGGTGAATCCCCATAAAGCCGAACCACCATAACTAAAAAATGGAAGTGGGATTCCGATCGTTGGCAACATACCGATGACCATTCCAATATTAACTAGAAAATGGATAAATAAAATCCCCACAACGCTATAGCCATAAATGCGTTTGAATTGGGTTTTTTGGCGCTCTGCAAGAAAGATAAGTCGCAATAGAAAAGCTACGAAAAGTGCGATAATAACAGCACCGCCCACAAATCCCCATTCTTCGCCCACGGTGCTGAAAATATAATCAGTATGTTGTTCGGGCACAAAATTCCCTTTTGTCTGTGTGCCCTGGGTCCATCCTTTTCCTGTCCAGCCGCCACTTCCAATCGCAATTTCGCTTTGCTTGGTGTTATAACCGATTCCCTGCGGATCGACTTCACGCCCCAGCACAATATTAAATCGGTCTCGATGCCGCTGCTCAAATACATTATGAAAAATAAAATCTACGGAAAAAACGAAGATAAACCCAGTGATACCAATCAAGATCCATTTTATGGAATTTTTCTTACCATCTTTGAGCAATAGTAAAATAAGCAGAAGAATAATTCCTGCCGAAATCCAAAATGGTCCAATTAAAAGGGTGGTAATGAACAAAAAAACGAGAAATAGGCCCACAACGAAATATCCGACAGAAAGCCCTTCGCGATATAATGGAAAAAAGAAAGCAACATAAACCAAGGCGCTTCCTGCATCGGGTTGGGGCAAAATAATAAAAGCGGGCAGAAGCACAATAAGAAACGCCTTGAGTTGGTGCTGAATGCTTTTTATATTTGTCTGAATGTCACTAATATATTTCGCTAAAGCTAATGCTGTGGCGGCTTTGGCGAATTCGGTGGGCTGGAAATTCATGAAGCCTAAATCGTACCAAGAGGTTGCGCCCGATATTTTTTTCCCAAAAAGGAACAATCCCGCCAAGGAAAGCAAGGAAAGAATATAGATGACACTGGAAAATCGTTCGTAAAACTTTGCTTCAATGGAAAGTATGATTACGATGAGTAACAAACTTAGTCCAATCCATAGGCCTTGTTTCACATAAACTTGACTAAAATCGAAGGGTCCATTTGCGGTTTCATTGAAGGAAGCTGAATAAATATTGATCCACCCAAAACCGACCAAGCACAGAAAAAGAAGGACGCTTAACCAATCGATATTGCTGATGCTTCGGCTCATTACTGATTTATTTTGAAATCTTCTGAACTGTACATTTTGGCATATTCTTCTTCCAAACTGTGCGAAAGGACCCAATCTTCACGTTGGGTTTGGCCGACTTTTCCCGTCAAGTATTTTTCGATCAATAAACTGGCGATACGACCAGCATATTGTGAGCCCCAATGTCCATTTTCCACGAAAACCGAAAGGGCGATCTTCGGATTGTCTTTTGGTGCAAAAGCAATAAAAATTGAATGATCGGTTAACTGAACCGTTTTTCCATCTATGACCGTTTTATTTTCCGAGGTTCCGGTTTTTCCGCAGATTTCTATCCCTGGAACTTGTAAAAATCGCGCGGTTCCGTAATTATAAACATCATACATTCCTTGAACAATCGGATCAAAATATTTGCTTTCGATACTGGTATATTGTTTGACGGTGAATTTCTCATTTTTAATTGGATCATCTTTAATCGCCTTTAAAATATGTGGCGTGTAGAACCAACCTCTATTCGCAATAGCTGCGGTAACATTGGCCAGTTGAATTGGCGTGACCAGAATTTCCCCTTGTCCAATGGCATTAGAAATCGTGGCGGTTGCATACCATTTGTAGGTTGGATAGCGGTACATTTTATTGTAATAATCGGCATCTGGGATTTTTCCTTTTCGTCCGATGGGAAGATCATAGCCCAAAAAATCGCCCAGGCCAAAACTTTTCAAATGCTTTTTCCAAGCATCCATTCCCGCTTGTGGTGAACTATATTTTTCTATGCTTTTCAGGTAGGTTTGTGCAAAGTAGGAATTGCATGAAACTGCGACCGCTTGCCTCAAATCCAGCGGACTGAAATGGCTATGGCAAGCCATAAATGCCCGTGCGGACGATCCGTAACGGAAACCATTGTGACATGAAAATTCGGTTGACGGATTGATGACGCCTTCCTGCAAAGCAATTAATCCGGTCAAGGCTTTAAAAGGTGACCCCGGTGGGTACATCGCGAGCAAACTCCGGTCGAATAAGGGTTTTGCAATGGTGTCGTACCACAAACGGGTGAAGTTTTTCGAGCGTTTCCGTCCGACCAAAAGCGCCGGATCATAACTTGGGGCGGTGACTAAAGCCAGAATTTCACCGGTTTCGGGTTCGATGGCCACAATTCCCCCACGTTTGTTTTGCATCAATTTCTCCGCATAGGCCTGTAATTCAATATCCAACGTTAAATCAATATCTTTTCCTTTTTGCGGAAGCGTATCGAATTCGCCGTTTTTATAGGCACCAATATCCCTGTTGAATCTGTCTTTTTGAATATAGCGTACGCCTTTTACACCCCGCAATAATTTCTCATAATATTGCTCCACTCCCTGCCGTCCAATTAAATCACCCGATTGATAATAAGGGTTTTCGTTGATGACAGCGTTGTTTACTTCACTAATGTAACCCAAAACATTAGCGGCACAATCGATCTCATAATCGCGCAATGCCCTTTTCTGAATATAGAAACCTTGGAATTTCCACATTTTTTCCTGAAGATAGGCATATTCGTTCTTTGTAAGTTTAGAAACAATAACCGAAGGCAATCTGGGGGAATATATTTTCGCCTTGTCCAATTGTTTCACTAATTGTTGGGGAGTTATTTTAAGGAGTTTGGCAAATTCCAAGGTGTCAAATTTCTTAACATCCCGTGGAATAGCCATCACGTCGGAGGAAGGCTGGTTCGAGACCAATAATGTGTGATTGCGGTCATAAATAAATCCGCGCTGTGGATAATCGTAAATGACTTTTACGGCATTGTCCATCGATAATTCTTGGAACGAAGAATTGACAACTTGAAGATAAAAAAGCCTTCCAATAAAAATGGCCCCTATCACCAACATCACTAAGGGGAACAATAATTTTCTCATGTGGCTTTTTTTCTGAAAAGGATCATCGTGAATATAATCAAAAGAACAGTGAATATCCCCGAATACAACGTTTTTTTCAAGATCAAAAGTATATGGTCAAGATTGAAGATTTCCAAAGAAAACAATACTAAATGGTGGATGAAAACCATAAAAAGAATATAGACAAAACGTTCCCCAAAATCGGTACTGCGAAATTTTAAAGTCTGATGATCGTAGGTAACGCCAAAAGAAAAACGCAGTATCACAGGTCGCAAATAAGCAATTACCAAACATGCAGAGGCATGCACACCGCCGCTATCCTGAAAAAAGTCGACGCACAAACCCAACAGGAAACTGTAAAAAAGCACTTTAGTTTGACTTAAATTTATGGGAAGCAAAATGATGAAGAGGATATACAAATATGGATTTATATAACCCAAGAAATTCACATTGCACAAGATAAATACTTGTAAAAGCACAAGAAAAACAAATCGGATACTATTTGAAAGCAAGGCTCTATTCATCTTTCTGATCCAAATTTAGCAGTTCTTCCTTATTGTTGTTTTCAATGAGATATACATAACCAATATCCGTCATGTCATTGAACAGCTGGACTTCTATATCATAGTAATTTTTATCTGTTCCCAAGTGAAAATCGTGGATGATGCCAACGGGAATTCCTTCGGGAAAAATAAATGATTTTCCGCCAGTGATAACAGTATCCCCATTTTGAATATTTGCAATTTTTGGAACATAGGTCAATTGCACCACATTTGGGTTTTCACCGTTCCACACTAAAGTACCATAATGCTTCGATTTTTTTAGGCGTACGTTTATGGCGGAATTGCTGTTCAATATAGAAAGTACCCGCGTGTAGTTTTTACTGGTTTCTTCCACGATTCCAACAATCCCTCGGCTGGTGATTACTCCCAAATCTCCTTTTATTCCATCGTTTTCGCCGCCGTTCAACAAAAGATAATTGTCGATTTTTGAATAATTATTGGAAATAACTTCCGCTGAATAAACGGTGTATGGGGTGTCATAAGAAGCGGAATCCATTTTTACGGAAACGGAATCATTGGCGGTCTTTTTGAACAAAAGCGAGCGTAAATGTTCATTTTCTTGAAGCAATCTTTTATTGTATTCCCCAAGATGTAAATAGGAATCCATATCGTTTGCCCAATCGTATAATCCACCGGTTACAAAATTTGCGGAATTGACGAATTTACTTTTGTGATATGAATGCGATTGAACCGTGAAAAAGATCGAAAGGGAGAGCAGCAACAGAAAAAAAATGCTATTCTTATACCTGATAAGAAAGTTGACTATCTCCTGCATACTTCAATGCTATTTGATCAAAATTCCTTTATATCTGTTGATATTTTTTAAAGTAATGCCGGTACCACGAACAACCGCGCGCAACGGATCTTCGGCGATATAAACCGGAAGGTCTGTTTTTAACGACAAACGTTTGTCCAACCCGCGCAACATAGATCCGCCCCCGGCGAGGTAAATTCCAGTGTTGTAAATGTCGGCCGCAAGTTCCGGCGGCGTTTGCGACAAGGTTTCCATGACCGCATCCTCAATTCGGAGAATCGATTTGTCCAAAGCTTTGGCGATTTCCCGGTAGGAAACCTCTACTTGTTTGGGTTTTCCGGTCAATAAATCACGGCCTTGTACGCTCATGTCTTCAGGTGGAATTTCCAAATCTTCGGTAGCAGAACCAATTTGTATTTTGATTTTTTCCGCGGTGCGTTCCCCCACATATAAGTTATGCTGGGTGCGCATATAATAAATAATATCGTTGGTGAAAACATCGCCGGCGATTTTGATGGATTTGTCACAAACAATCCCACCAAGCGCGATCACCGCAATTTCCGTGGTTCCGCCACCTATGTCGACGATCATATTTCCTTTGGGTTGCATAATATCGACGCCAATCCCAATCGCCGCCGCCATGGGTTCGTGAATCAAATAAACTTCTTTTCCGTTCACGCGTTCGGCACTTTCTTTGACGGCCCGCATTTCCACTTCCGTAATTCCGCTGGGAATACAGATCACCATGCGAAGGGCGGGCGCAAAAAGTCTTTTTTTCAAAGCGGGGATTTCTTTGATGAACATACTGATCATCTGTTCGCTCGCATCAAAATCGGCGATTACACCATCCTTGAGCGGACGTACGGTTTTGATGTTTTCATGGGTTTTTCCCTGCATCATCGCAGCTTCTTTTCCCACGGCGATGATCTTTCCGGTGGTTCGGTTTATGGCCACGATGGACGGGCTGTCCACCACTACTTTGTCGTTGTGGATTACCAAGGTGTTGGCGGTCCCCAGATCAATGGCGACCTCTTCTACTAAAAAATCGAAAAATCCCATAAGTTGCGTTCCTGTATTTTGGTGGGTAGATCGTAAAAGTATGAAAAATTAATGTTTAAAATGCCGTCTTCCTGTCATCACCATGGAAATATTATGCGCATTGCAATAATCGATGCTCAATTGGTCCTTGATAGAACCTCCAGGCTGTATAACCGTGGTGATTCCTGCATTATGAGCAATTTCAACACAATCAGGAAAAGGAAAAAATGCATCGCTTGCCATTGCAGCACCTTTTAAGACGAAATGAAACGAATTCGCTTTTCCAATACTTTGCTGCAAAGCATCGACACGCGAAGTCTGGCCGGTACCACTGGCCAATAATTGTTTGTTTTTCACCAAAACGATGGTATTCGATTTTGTGTGTTTGCAAATTCGAGATGCGAACAATAAGTCTTTCAACTCATTTTCCGAAGGTTTATTGTTCGTGGAAAAACGTAAATCTTGTAAAGTATCGGTTTCGGAATCGCGTTCTTGTACCAATGTTCCGTTCAAACATGATCGAACGGTGGTTTCTGGAAAATCGATTTCCTTTTGTACCAACAAAATCCGGTTCTTTTTTCCGGTTAAAATATGAAGTGCTTCTTTTGAAAAGGAAGGGGCGATTACCACTTCACAAAACAATTGGTGAATTTCTGTGGCGGTTTCTTCGTCAATTTCCGTGTTGGCGATTAAAATTCCACCAAAGGCCGAAACCGGATCTGCCGCAAGTGCGTCCGAATAAGCTTGAACCAGACTTTCCCGCTGCGCTAAACCACAAGCATTGTTGTGTTTCAGAATTGCGAACGTGGGATTTTCATTTTTGAATTCGTTCATCAAATTTACCGCTGCGTCCACGTCAAGTAAATTATTGTAGGAAAGTTCTTTTCCGTGAAGTTGGTCGAAAACGGCGTCGAAATCCCCAAAAAACCATCCTTTTTGATGCGGATTCTCCCCATAACGCAAGGGTTTTTCTTTTTGAAAATTTTGTTGAAAGATGGAACTTTCCCCTTGAAAATAGGAAAAAATAGCACTGTCGTATTGTGAAGAAATGTGGAAAGCTTTGGTGGCAAAACGTTTTCTATCAATAAGTGAAGTTTCCCCATTTCCTTCTGAAAGTAGATTTAGAAATTCATCATAATCGTCCATGGAAGAAACGCAGAAAACGTCCTTGAAATTTTTTCCCGCCGCCCGGATCAAGGAAATTCCGCCAATGTCAATTTTTTCTACAATTTCTTCTTCAGAAGCACCCGAAGCCACCGTTTTTTCGAACGGATATAAATCCACGATCACCAAATCGATTTGCGGAATTTTAAATTCCTGCATTTCTTTTTCATCACCTTCGTGACCTTGACGGTTTAAAATTCCGCCAAAAACTTTGGGGTGCAAGGTTTTTACCCTTCCGCCCAATATAGAGGGATAAGAAGTAATATCTTCCACAGCGATTACCGGAATTTGCAATTCCTTAATGAATTTTTCGGTGCCACCGGTGGAATATAGCGTTACGCCAAGTTCGTGCAGTTTTTTGATGATCGGCGCTAGGCCTTCTTTATGAAAAACGGAAATCAGGGCGGAAGTGATAGGCTTTTTAGTGTTCACGGGGAATTAATTTAGGTTTGCAAAAGTACGTGATTGCCAGCGAAATCAAAAAAATTCAGATTATATATTTTGTGCTCGTAGATTTAGATGAATTTCAACAAAAAATCCATTTTCGGAACCAGTATAGCCAACAGCCAACAGCCAACAGCCAATAGCCAACAGCCTAAATCTTACAGCCTAAAGCCTAAAGCCTTTTTCAAAACTTCAACGTAACCCCCACCAAAAAATTGATTCCCGCTTGCGGATAATATCCCGCACCTTCCACTGTTTGAAATCCACTTGGATAAGAAGGGTCTTCAATATCATAACTGAAATAATATCCGTTGGAAACATATTTTATGTCGAAAATATTATTGACCAGACCCGTGAAAACGATTTCTTTGGACCACAATGCTTTTTTTAAAGTGTAATTGATGCTGAAATTATTCACGAAATAACTGTCCAAAACTGCTGCTTCCGTTTCGATGTTGCTCATGTTTTGTTTGCCCACAAATTTTGAAAGCAAGCCGAGTTGTAAATTTTCAATAGGTTCGTAACTCAGAATATTGCTGGCGATTATTGAGGGAGAAAAGGAAATTTCCGTATCGCCAAAATCTTTCAACGTTCCATCGAAAGCGGACACAAAATCCACATTTTTGTTCCGGCTTAAAGTAAAACTTGGACGAAGCAATAATTTTTTCGATAAAGAAATGGCCGCGTTAATTTCCAATCCCAACCGATAACTATTTCCACTATTTTCACGAATTGGCGCACCTTCGTCATCAATGGCGCCTGTCATAACCAACTGATTTTGGTAGCGCATGTAGTATAAATTAGCGTTCAATTTAATTTTTTTCGTGTCGAAACGCCAGCCGAGTTCAAAATCATTCAATTCTTCGGCTACCGGATTCTTAGTTCCGGCATTTTCATAATCGGTTCTATTTGGTTCCCGGTGCGCCCGCGCAAATGAAAAATAGAATTGGGTTTTTGAGTTGGCCGCATAGGTTATCCCAGCTTTCGGATTGAAAAATAAAAAGCGGTCGTTCACTAATAATTCATTGCCGTCGGCCAAAGGCCCTTCGGTTTTATAATGAATTCCCCGTAGTTGCAAATCGCCATAAACCGTGAATTTCTTCAAGAAAATCCAATTTATTTTTCCGAAAAAATTGTAATCGGTTTTGTAACCCGTGTTGAAATAATAGGGTTTGTACGGATCTTCATTTTTGGCAAAACGCGTATAGATCACTTCGCCAAAATGGTCGCCAACATATTTGTTCCAGCCACCACCAAAAAGTGCATCGATGTTGTCTTTCTTATAATTTAGGCTGAAAACCGTTCCGTAGAAATCATTGTCCAACCAACTGCGGTCCACTAAATCGGAAGTTGTAATTTCTTTGCCGTTTGCATTGAATGGTTCCAAACCGAAATCGCTTAGAACCGCATCTTCCTCATATTCTTCGTAATATCCTTCCCCCATAGTATAATGTAACGCGATGTTGGATGACCAAAAATCAGTATATTTTTGGTTCCAAAGTAATTGGAAATGATCTTGCTGATAATTGTCGGTTTGGTTGTCATAGAATTTCACATTTCCGTCCTCGTCGGTGTATATTCCTGCGGGATTGAACGTTCGGTTCGTTTCAAGTTGATTTTCATCAATTCCGAACCAAGCCTGATAAGTCCGTTCTTTTCCACCGAAAGTCAAGGCTTTCACCACGGTATTTTCATCGACATAAACGCCCTGAAGGAAGTAGGATTTTAAATCGCTTGAAGCGCGATCGATATATCCATCGCTGGCAATTTTTGAAAGTCTGCCTGAAAATGCCCAATGCTCGTTCAGCAAACCGCTTCCGATTTCAACCGTGTGTTTGCGGGTATTGAAGGAACCAAAACTGTTGGCCACAGAGGCAAATGCCTCTTTTCGATAAGCTTGGGTTTCCATGTTCAAACTGGAACCAAATGCTCCCGCACCGTTGGTGGAAGTTCCCACGCCACGTTGCAGTTGCAAACTTTCGACAGAAGAAGCAATATCGCCCAAATTCACCCAAAAAGAACCTTGACTTTCAGAATCGTTGTAAGGAATTCCGTTTATGGTGACGTTCATGGCATTGCTTCCGCGCACGCGCATTGCTGTATATCCCACGCCAGCACCGGCATCACTTGTAGTAACCACAGATGGCATATATTGCATCAAAATCGGGATGTCTTGTCCCAAATTTCGCGCGGCAATTTCTTCCTCATCCATATTGCTGTGGGCAATTGGGTCGTTGGCTGCCACACGAACGGCATTGATAAAAACCGCATCCAGATTTTCTTGAACATCTCCCAAATCAATATTTAGAATACGATCTTCCGTAAGCATAAGGTCGATTTCCTTTTTATTTCCGTGGGAAAATACAATGGTGTAGGTTCCTTTTTTCAAGGAAAGGGCATAATTTCCTTCCAAATCCGTAAGGGTTCCTTCTTGTGTTCCTTTTACAGAAACACTTGCGCCAACAATGGGAGTTTCCCCGTTTGAAACTTTTCCGCTGAGGACAACTTGTGCGCTTCCAATGAAAGAAAGCATTAAAAAACTTGTAAAGAGCAATAAGGTTTTCATTCGTACAATTTTTACGAATAAAAGGGGCGGTTATTCTGGTTGATATTAAAAAAAATCCCGAAAAGCCTTTAAAAAAAAGCTGATCAGGAGTGCGATGTAAAGATGCAAAAAGCACCTTGTTTCCCTTGGCAGCATAACCTGCCCAGGTTCATTGGGTATAATCTCAGTCCTGAAATTTCCAGGACACCCCCTTGAGATGATGCAAAAGTACTATAATTATTTTAATTTATCATATCTTTAAGGAGAATTGATCGCGCTACTTTTATTTTTATCATTTCAATTATGTGAAAAGCACCAAAAAGTCCATTACATAGATCAAAATTTTGGGCATTACTTTTTTTTAACTACAAACTTAGCGAAACCAATAGGGTCGCTATTATTTTTGATTTATTATGGCTAACTCTCTTTGAAACAACTGTTCACGGATTCGAAGAGATTTTCCGTGTGCTATAAATAAGTGTTGAAGTATGCGGAATTCCACAGAAATGTGTGGAAATATTACACGGGGTTAAATTTTTCAAAGTTTAGATTTTTGGAAAAGCTTCCTTTTAACAAAATGTTGTATATTTAAATCCCCTTTAAATGGACAGATTTATTTTTTAAAAAAGTACCAAAGAATTTTTATAAATATTGAAACTATAATGACGGCAAATCGACAGCTTGATATTTTTGATAACTTGGATTTGGAGCATGCATATTCTTGTCTTTATTCCTTGCGTTTGGGTGAGGCCATTTCTTTTTTTAAAATTGCTTTAAATGCGCCTTGTCCTGATTCGGAACAAATTTATAACGCGATCGATATTTGCACTTATTGGGAACCGCGCCTACAACCTATGGATTTTTATTCTTTACCGGATTCCCGAAAACGTCAAAAATATTTTTCTGATTTTTTAAATGATTTCCGGGCGTATGAATTCTTAAAAGAAACCAAGGAATTCCAATCGGTACTCCTACAATTTTTATTCAATAAAATTTATTTGGAAGAAGAGTTGAGCAAGGAAACCGTTGAAACCCTTTCGGATTTATTAATGGAACATAAAAAACACCAAGCCGCCTCTCAGTTGTTGAAGAAATTTGTAAAGGAAAAGACAAGTGAGCATGCTTTTTTTTATAGACTGGGCCAAGCACAATGGCTTGGTGATTACAAGACCGATGCGCTAAAAAGTTATGTGCGCGCCTTGCTCTATTTTCCGGAGACTAATTTTTTGGAGAGAATTGAATCGAAGAATTTACAAAACTTGATCCATAAATATGGCCCTGAATTAACTCCGGCCTATGCTTGGCTTTATTGCAAAATTCCATTTCTGGAGATCGGTGAAGATGTAGAGCCCATAAATGAAAAACATGCGCTCGCTTTACAAAGTTATGTTTTGTTGCACAAAGCGGAAAATGCACGATGGGAAAGCAGTCCGGATATGATCGATTGTCGAAAGGAATTAATGCAGCAAAACGCCGAATTATATGCGGCTTATTTTAGTTTTTTACAAAAGAAAAAGCGATAGGAACTTAATCTACCGCTTTGAATGTTTTCACAACGGAATAATCCTTATTGTGAATTGCTTCAGAATTG
>JBDNFD010000051.1:0-8996 GCA_041689995.1 Flavobacteriaceae bacterium
CTCACGGCTATACGCAGGCGGGGTTTTGAAAAAATACCGTTCCGCCACAACCGAAAGTTTGGTTAAATATACTGCTTTTCGGGTTAACACTTTTGCCCGCTTGCGTATCAGCCGATGTTGCAAGCCGTGTTTTCTTTGCCCTGATTACGCTCTGCTATTCCTCTCCTTTTTTCTTTCGAGCCTTTCGCAAAAAATCACCAATGTTCGCTTTTACGAACCGATTTCGCAAACAAGCGGGATTTTCCGTCGTTGCTTGCGCTTTGTTGTTAAAAAATCCGGCGAAACACTTGCGTGGCACTTTGTGCTGATTGGAAGTTTTTTTAGTTTATCAGCAACAGGGTTTCGTTCAGTTCTGATTTTTGTTGGAATTCCGGTTTTCTGATCAAATCAAAAGCGTGTTTCTTGGAAAACCTTTTATGCCCATAGTGGGTAAATAGTTACAGTTTTTTCTAAAAGGTATTATCAAAAAGCTGTAATGCTCTTTTTACCTCCGTTACGGGTAATTTACAGGTCCTATTTTGGCAGACGTAAATTATTGTTTCTCCATCGGCCAATTTGTTTTTTAACAATGGCAAATTTTCAGTTTTTCCGCCCATAAACAGGGAAGTCGGTAAATAATGTTTTTGCATTTCGGAACGTTTTTCGTCTGCTTTATCCCCCATTAGGGCGACCTCAAAAGGCGTAAAGGTTTCAAAACCCAAAATACTGGCCCAATTTCCAAAATACGGCCCGCCGTTCAACACGTTAGATTTCACGTTTGCCAGCATATCCTTGCTGGTTTCGCGGTAATTGGCGTCATCAAAATACTCGCCCAGTTGGTAAAGCACTTTTGCCATTACTGAATTTGAAGAGGGAATCACGTTATCGGCCACTTCCATTTTGCGGGCAATAAGGTTTTCGGCTTCATCTGAAGTATAATAAAACATTCCACTTTTCTTATCTTTAAAATGTGCCACAGCATAATCGGTGAGGCGCTTGGCACGATCCAGCCAGGTTTTATCAAACGTGACTTGGTAAAGTGAAATATAGGCTTCTGCCAAAAAAGCGTAATCGTCAAGGAACGCCTCAATTTCAGACTTGCCGTCTTTATAATTCCGGTATAACCCACCGTCTTTGCGCTGCATATTTTTTTGGATGAAATCCGCATTTTTTAGGGCGGTTTTCAAATAATTTTCATCACCCAGACTGCGGTACGCATCCACATATCCTTTCAGCATCAAAGCATTCCACGACACCAAAATTTTATCGTCTGTAGAGGGCCGAACGCGTTGACTGCGTATTTTCATCAATTTGGTTTTTGCAAAACTTAATTTTTCCCATAAAGATTTTTTCGACAGATCGTGTTTTTCCGCAAATTCAGCATCACTTTGGTCGCGGTATAGAATATTTTTGTTGTTTTCCCAATTCCCGGATGACTTAATGTGGTAATAGTCTTTGAACAATTCAGCTGTTTTCGGGTCGAGCACGCGGTCGATCTCATTGGCGCTCCAGACATAGTATTTACCTTCTTCACCTTCGCTATCGGCATTCCAAGAGGAGTAAAATCCACCGTTTTTGTCTGTCAGTTCAAGGTTCACAAAATCCAGGGATTCTTCGATAATTTTTTTATACAACGGGTTTTTGGTTTCTTGATAGGCGTGCGCATACAAACTGACAAGTTGACCATTGTCATAAAGCATTTTTTCAAAATGTGGGGCAAACCAATCTTCATCAGTCGCATAGCGGGCAAATCCGCCACCGAGTTGGTCATAAATACCACCACGTGCCATTGCGGTCAAAGTTTTGTTGACCGCTTCCAATGCTTTTTCATTTCCCGTCAAATAATGGTATTGCAACAAAAATTCCCAACCGACTGGCAAAGGAAATTTTTGAGGGCCTTTAAACCCACCTTTTTCAAAATCGATTTTGGATTTCCAACTGTTAAAAAGGTTTTGATAATCGGTTTTGCTGAAAGCGGATTTATCGTCCGAATTCGCATCTACCAACTGATTCTCTTTGACACCGTTGGTTACGGCATCAGCCTGTTGTTGTACTTTACCGCGTTTGTTGACATAAGCGTTGTGCAATTGTTTCAGGACATTTAACCAATCGTTTTTTGGAAAATAGGTGCCAGCAAAAAATGGTTTACCATCCGGCAAAGCAACGGCATTTAACGGCCAGCCCCCACGGCCGGTAATGAGCTGTGCCGCTTCCATATAGACCTGATCGATATCAGGTCGTTCTTCGCGGTCCACTTTAATGGAAACAAAATTTTTGTTCATATATGCAGCAACGGTGGAATCCATATACGATTCGCGTTCCATTACGTGGCACCAATGGCAAGCCGAATAGCCAATACTGATGATGAGCGGTTTGTCCTCTTTTTTGGCTTTTTGCAAAGCTTCCGGCCCCCATTCGTACCAATCTACCGGGTTATCGGCGTGTTCTTGCAAATAGGGGCTACTTGCATTTGCCAATCTGTTCTGGTTTTCTTTTTCAGTTTTCCCCTTTATGGTTTTTTCCGATTTCTTATCTTGGGCACAACCACTTAGGCTTATTCCCAAAACAATCAAATAACATATTTTTTTCAATTTCATAGTTCAGTATTTTAAGGAATGTCCGCTCATATTCAAATATTTTTGTAATTTTCGAGATACAACGGACATTCATTTTAATTAAAGATTATTACCAGTTGCCACTTGAAGTTCATACTGGGCCAAATTATAATTAGCAATCGCTTTTATATAGTCGAGTTGCGCCTGTAAAAAAAACTGTTGTGCCTGAAATACTTCAAAAGGTTTAGCAGTTCCCAGTTTTTGCCTTTCAATACTTTGGTAAAGGGCTTCTGTAGTAAGGTCCAATGCTTCTTTAGTAATTTCGATTTGTTCTTTCCCTAATTGCAATTCGGATTCTGCGTTTGCGATTTCTTCGTTTATCTGAGCCCTGAACTGCTGGGTTTCTATTTCTTTTAGATCGATTTTACTATCGAAGGTTTTTTTGTCCCCTTGATAGGTAATTGCGCCTAATGGAATTTTCCATTTAAGCGAAACGTTCAAGGCCCCTGTTGGATATAGCTGTTGTGGGTTTGGATATTGTACGGGATCAATGGGTAAAACATTTCCGGTTATTCTCCCGAAATAAGAACCATACGTTCCAACATTCAACTCAGGAATCAGCAAGCCTGTAGTATATTTCTTCCGTTCTATTTCCAAGGCCTGGATTTCCAATTCATTGGCTTTCATTTCCGGGCGGTTCAGGTAAACAGAATCATCAGTGGCTTCCAACTTAACATTAAAGTCTAATGGCAACAATGATTCATCAGCACTTGCCAATTTGATGTTTTGTTCAATATTGAGCAATTTTTTCAAATTTGCCGATGCATTGTTGTATTCCTTTTTGGCATTGAGCATTTCAACTTGTAAATGGTTTTTATTGCTTTTGGCCAAGAGCAGTTCTGACTGATAACGCAAGCCTGCATCTACCTGAACCTGAATTTGCTGTGCAATGGTATCAGATTGGCCCACCAAACTTTGGTAGGCACCATAATTGAGCTGAGCTGTCATCAACTTGTAATAGGCATCAATCATTTTAAGCAATTGTTGATTGCGTTCTGCCTGAGTGAGGTACTGACTTGCCTGACTCCTTAGATTGGCAGATTTTGCATTATAAATTCCATCGGCAAAATCCCAATGGGCGTTTAATCCCAAGCCGGTCCATAGGTTTTGACGGTTTACGTCCAAGAAAAACCGTCCGCCTGTGTTCATAGCTGCACCCCAAAGTTGATGGGTTTCTGCCCCGGCATAGAGTTCCGGTAACCACCATTCTTTGGCTTTAGCCAATTTAGCCAAGGAAAGTTCTTGACGCTCTTTGTATTCTTTTATGGTTAAATTATCTGCTCCACCCAATTCCAATATTTTTTCTAAATTTATTGGTATGGTGTCTTGTGCCAACGCTTTAGTCGTATTGGCTATCAGCAAAAACAAGACGAATGATAACAGCCAAATTCTGTTTAATCTATTATTTAATGTCTTCATTACTCTTGTTTTAATATGGGTTCAACAATTTGTCCGGGTTTCACCAAACCTTTTCCTTGTACAATTACTTGTGTTTCAGAAGTGATTTCATCATTCAAAACTTCAAAGTAGTATAGATTTGATAAGCCTATTTTTACTGGCATTCTTTCGACTTTACCATCCACCACAGCAAGTACATAATTTTCGTTCTTGTGGCTTACTTTAGCCATCTTAGGCAATGACATAATGTTTTCCCTGCTGTTAATTTGTAGCAAAACCTTCGCATACATTCCCGAAAGAATTGTGCCGTCAGGGTTTTCCAAGTCAATTTCGACTTTCATTGTTTTAGACATTGGGTCGAGGGCATTGGAAATCCGGCTCACTTTTGCCATTAAGGATTTGCCGGACAGTTCAGGTAAGGTTACTTCCACTTCCATTCCTTTTTGAATGCCAACGGCATCCGATCCAGGAACAGGAACAGTTAAGCGAATTGGGTTGTCTTCCTGTAATTCAAATAGTGCTTGTGCATTGTCATCGTTTAACCCACTTTGAATCACAGCGCCCTTATCCACGAAGCGTTTGGTGATGACTCCCGGAAAGGGAGCTTCAATAGTCAAAAAACCAATGCGATTATTAATGGAATTCAAATTGGCTTTTGCGGTAAGGTATTCCGCTTCCGCGT
Organism: Flavobacteriaceae bacterium; assembly: GCA_041689995.1. Classification (GTDB taxonomy): domain Bacteria; phylum Bacteroidota; class Bacteroidia; order Flavobacteriales; family Flavobacteriaceae; genus DASSWG01. The sequence continues at coordinate 4,675 of JBDNFD010000051.1, forward strand.
TTTCCACCATTTGAATATTGGTCAATGCAGGGCTTTTTTTATAAACAGAATTTAACCTTTCGTAATTGGCTTTTTTAGCGTTGGTCTCAGCTTGCCATTTAAGCTGTTGTTGTTGCAATTCAGGATTTTCCAAAACAGCAATGGTTTCGCCCTGTCTTACCCTGTCACCAATGTCTTTGCGCATTTGCATCAGCATTCCGCTTTCCATAGCGTAAAGCGTGACGATTCGGTTGGGAAGTGCCGTTCCCGTTATCAGCACTTCGGCCGTGAACGACCGCTGTTTGGGTTTTACGACTTCTACTTTTTGTATTTTGCCGTAACTATTGTCTGTTTTTTCAGTTGCTTTTTTTTTCCGGCCATTGCAGGAAATGAGTGTTGCAAGCAGCACAGCGAAAACTGCTATCGATTTTATATTATTTATAGTATTCATTATTTTTCTGTTTTTGCGATGAGTGAATAAAATATAGGAATGATGTAAAGGGTGATGATGGTAGCCATAAACGTTCCACCGATTACCGCAATGGCCAAAGGAACATTGGCTTCAGAACCCGGGCTTGTTGCCAAGGCTGTAGGAAGTAACCCAAAAATAGTAGTGGAGGCTGTCATCAACACCGGGCGAAAACGATCAGAAGAACCTTCGGTAATGGCCGCTTGCTTTTGTTTGCCCTCGCCCATCAAAGCATTGATCCTGTCCACCAAAATATTTCCGTAGGAAACAGAAATACCCACCATCATAATGATGCCCATAATAGATTGAATGCTTAAATAAGTGCCTGTGGCCCACATCAAAAATCCTACGCCAATTAGACCAAACGGAAAAGCCAAAATGATGATAAGGGGTTTTCTGAACGACCTGAATAAAGGGGTGATAATCAGAAAAGCCAAGATGGCTGCTAAAGCCAATCCCAATCCAAGTCCGCCAAATGATTCTTTGATGATGGCCACTTCTCCCTGAAAGTTTACTTCATAACCGGCTGGAACGTCCATACTATCAATTATATTTTGGATTTCATCCGAAACACTTCCCACATCTTTTCCTTCTACATTGGCATATACATTAAATACACGGGTCAGATTGTGGTGATTGATTTCCACAGGGCTGGTTCCGTCCGATATTTTGGAGAAATTCCGAAAAGGAATCGTTCTATCAGAAAGCGAACTGTTTACCCCCACATTTTCCAAGGCAAAACGGCTGTTTATTTCGCTCTCTGGGTAAGTAACCCCCACAAAGTAGTGGTTGCCGTTGCTTTCGTCAATCCAAAAAGCCTTTTCATAAGTCACCGAAGAGTTGAGTGCCGAAACCATATTTTTGATCGCTTCCACGGGTTCCACCCCCAATTCTGCCGCTTTTATACGGTCAATATCTATGTTTTTTGCAGGTTGATCGAGGCGCTGAAGGACCCGTACATCCCGGGTAGCTGCAAGAGTTGATACCGTGTCACGGATTTTTTCGGCAATATCACGCAAAACTTCTAAATCATTCCCCTTTATTTGAATGTCAATCGGGGAAGGCTTTCCTTCATTCAGGGCTGCCGTGATCATTCCACCCGTATTAAAACTCAACTCAATTCCGGGAAATTTTTTGTGCATCTTTTTCCTAAGCCTGGAAGCATATTCAAAGGTGCTGGTTTTATGATCTTCTTTAAGCTGAATACGGATGAAAGCATCCTGTGTCCCCGAATTTGGGGTGTAAGCGGCAGGTAAATCGTAAAATACACCTATGTTGGCAACGAGCTGGTCTAAATCATTGCCCGTTTCTTTGCGGATGACTTGTTCCATTTCGGCAATGGTTTTATTGGCATCTTCCAATCTTGTGCCCGATTCCATCCGAACGGTAATTTCCATTTGCCCCACATCTGATTTTGGAAACAGTTCATAGCCTGTGTTTTTTAAAATGAATAGCGATGCAACTAATAATAAAACCATGATTCCCAAGATGGGCCAACGGAACTTCAAGGTCTTGGAAAGGCTGTTCTGATATTTAACCCCCAATCGGTCTATATATCGCTGAAAGAATCCGAGTGCATTTTTCCCTGTCCGTCCGGCAGGCGGGTTTTTCTTCTTGTCAGAATTAGGCAAATGGTTTTTGAAGAAAAATGCCCCCATTATAGGAATTAGCGTCAAAGCGAAAATGTATGAGCCAATCATAGCCCCCGCTACGGTTATAGCTAATGGTGAGAATAAAAACTTAGTGATTCCCGTTAAAAATAGCACGGGAAAAAGCACAACTATGATTACCAAAGTTGAGGCCAAAACAGGATTGGCTACTTCTAAAGATGCATCCTTGGCAGCATTAAAAGAAGATTTGCCCATTTTTAAATGGCTGTCGATATTCTCCAACACCACAATGGAGTTGTCCACCAACAAGCCCAACACCAAAGCCAATCCACCGAGGGTAATGCTGTTAATGGATTGCCCTGTAATAGAGAGCATTATAAAGGCAAACAGAACCGATAGTGGCAAGCTGATGGCAACAATCAAGGCTGACCTGAAATTTCCGAGAAAGAGGATCAAGACAATAACCACCAAAATCAATCCGGCCAATCCTGCATTTACTAAGCCTGAAATGGAATTACGTACATAAGAAGACTGGTCGAAGATGACATTCAATTTTACATCATCCGGCATTCGTTCTTTTAGGCTGGGTATTACGTTTTTTACGGCTTCCACCGATGCAATGGTATTGGCGCCCGGCCGTTTGAAAATCGGTAAATACACTTGTTCTTTGCCGCCCACACGGGCAATATTGGTTTGAATGGCGCTGGCATCTTTGGTTTCCCCGATGTCTTTGATGTAAATGGGGTTTCCGTTTTTGTACGTGATGACGATATTATCAAAATCTTCCACATCCGCAATCAAACCTTTGGCATTTACACCATAGTTGATTTTCCCAATATTGGCTACCCCTGATGGGATCATTGTGGTATTCTCTTTCACGGCATCCATTACTTGCGTTTGAGAAATGCCCAATGCTTCCATTTTATCCGGGTCAACGTATATAAAGATACGCCTAAGGGAACCGCCATAAGCTGCCGGGGCAACAATGCCTTCCACTCCACTTAACATCTGGCGAAGTTTATAATATGCCACATCATACAATTCCTTACCTGTTTTTTCTTCGCTACTCACTGTAAGTAGCATCAAGGGTATGGACGCTGTTGGGTCAAAGGGCTGGATCATTGGGGGTAAAGTACCGGGTGGCTGATAATACATATCGCTTACCGCATAGGACGATGAGTTCGCCATTGCTTCGGCCGGGTCTGTGTCTGCACCGTAAAAATTGGTGACGACACTCACGCCCATTATACTTTTTGAAAGTTGTTTTTCGATTCCGGGCGATTGCCCCGTCCACCGTTCCATACGGCTGGTGATGTCTTTTTCTACAACTTCGGCAGGCATACCCGGATAAAGGGTAATAATCTGCATAGCGGATTTTTTGAATTGAGGAAGGATGTCCACCGGCATCCTTGGGATTAGCACTCCCGCAAGTACTGCCACAATAATGGCAAATACAAGCACCAAATATGGATTCTTAAAAGATATTTTTATCATAATTTGTCCTTTAGAATTAATAAAATGGTTTGACCGATCTGCCTTTATTGGCAGACAGGTGCATACAGCATTGTTAACTATTTGCATCGGTTATTGACCAATGAAACAGGCAAAAACACATAATCCCTTCTTGTTAGAAAGGGAATAGAATGCTATCCCGATCTGTAAGAAAGGTTATTAAACCAAAGGGGGTCCACGAAGCGGGCTGTCCGAAAGCAATGTTGCCGAGCGGCAATTCGGATCAGGTGGATATAAAGGTGGTTGTTCAGGTATTTCAAAGTTAACCAAGTTAAAAACTACCGCAGCAACAATGACCGTTTGAAAGATTGGGACAACTTGAGCCTTTTGAGGCTGTTCAAATTTATTGACAGCTAAAGAAACATAATGACACTCGGGTGGGGGCAAAAGGTGTTCACCGGGTTGCTGCATTGCGATCCTGCGAAGTTCACAGGAACTTGGCCCATCGTGATGCTGGTGATGTTCCCGACCAAAAAGGTGATTGGTACACAACATTTGCCACGGGAATAAAACCATTCCCATTATAAATAGCAGCAATATGGATTTGAGTTGTCTCACAACTTGCGAAAGTACGAATTTAAAGTCGAAAGTGAAAATTGGCTCTTTGGTTTTGCAGGGCAAACGCATTAAAAAACGAATATTTTTTTCTAAAATTGATTGAAAAAAAAATTGAAGGAATCCACTTAATTTATTAGATTATCTTGCGCGAAATTTGTATATTATACTGATAATCAATATATTATACAAATGAA
>JBDNFD010000052.1:0-14066 GCA_041689995.1 Flavobacteriaceae bacterium
AAATTGTTGAACACGGTAGGCTTTTTCTAAATCTTTCCCCTCAAAGAAATCCCGGATCGTAGGACAAGGAATGCCGGTTTTTTCTGCTTTTTGAAGAATTTCTGCTATTTTGATAATGCTATTTTTCATATTTACTTTTTATTGACAAAACTATCAATTTCAAAAAATAATCAGTTGGTTTTCCCAGACTTTCCAAATATACAATCCCAAGTAAACCACGGCAGCCATAAAATTGATTACTGTTCCCGCCAGAAAACCGATAAATGATCCGAAAGCAGCTTTCAACGCGGTTTTGGAATTAGTTTTGTTGAAAATAAGTTCGCCTATCAATGCGCCCAAAAAAGGACCGATTAAGATTCCAAAAGGAAAAAATAAGCCCACAATTAATCCGATGGTAGTGCCAATTGCGCCAGCTTTACTTCCGCCAAAACGTTTTGTGCCTTGAGCGGGAATAATATATCCCAGCCCATAGAGCAAAATGGTGACCACCAAGGTACTCCCTAAAAACCAATAATCGGTTTCGATTCCCGGAATGAAATAAAACACCATTAAGCCGAGCCAGCTAATTGGCAATCCGGGCAAAACGGGTAAGAAACTGCCCATAATTCCCAGCACGCAAAGGACCATTCCCAGCAGAAGCAAAACGATTTCCATTGATTGGGTTATTGAGTTATTGGTTATTGAGTTATTGGTTATTGACTATTGGGTTAAAGGATTAATTGATTAAATAGTTATTATTTGATGTTGGATTATTTAGTTAGTCGCTGTAGCTATATTCTATTGTCTATTTCTCTATTTCGCTAATTCCTATTTATTATACAGTATACAGTATACATTATACATTATACATTATTGGGTTATTGGTTATTCGTGTTCGTTTCGTGCATCTTCCATAATTCACTCACTCACTCACTCACTCACTCACCTATTCACTTCTCACATTTCGTTTGCCAAGGTATAAAAAACTACGGAACAAAAATTTTAACTAAGAAATTAGTTCAAACTAAATATTTAGTTTATATTTGTAACCATAACAAAAAGAAAAATGGAAAATAATAAAAATGGATTTTTGCCTTCACAGGAACTGACAAAAGCCGAAGAGGAAATCATGCAATGGCTTTGGCAATTGGAAGAGGCCAATGTAGCTCAGATTATCGAAAAAATGAAATCGCCAAAACCCGCGTACAACACTGTTTCCACGATTGTCAGAATTTTGGAAAACAAGGGTTTTGTCGATTATAAAAAAATGGGGCGGGGACATATTTATTTTCCTTTGGTGAAAAAAGAAACCTACACCAAAGCCTCGATGAACAAATTGATGAACAATTATTTCAACGGTTCGGTGAAAAGCATGCTGTCTTTTTTCGTCAAGAAAAATGATATGAGCGTCACGGAATTGGAGGAAATTTTGAAGGAAATCAGCAAAAAAGACAGTCAAGTATAACAAAAATACGATTTCCGTCTGCGCGGGAATGAGAAATTATGATACATTATCTCATCCAAATGCTCATTTTTCAAATCCTGTTTTTGGGGGTTTATGAACTCTTCCTGAAAAAGGAAACCTTCTTTTCCCTAAACCGGATTTATTTGCTGGCAACGCCTTTTCTGGCGGCGATTATTCCATTCTTGGAAATTGAAATTTTACAAACTGTGGTTCCCACTTTAGAGATTGTGCAGCTTCCAGTGTTGTTTCTTTCCGAAGTTAATTCTCAAACAAATGCTGTTGCGGATGGAATTGATGGCTCATTTTCCACCTATTCCTTCTTGAAAGCAAATGCGTTGACTATCGCATATTTTCTTGGTGCGCTCCTGAGTTTGGCTTTGTTGGCCAGAAAATTTCTGTACCTGCAAAATCTAAAGAAAATCGGGAAAATTGAAAACCTTTACAACGTAAACATCGTTCGAATACCAAAAAGCCGAGTGGCATGTTCGTTTTTCAACACCATTTTTTTGGGTGAAAAATGGTCGGAAGAAGAAACAAAGCAAATTTTGGCGCACGAACTGGCGCACGTGGAACAAAAACACAGTTGGGATTTGTTATGGTTTGAAATTCTGCGTATTCTGTTGTGGTTCAACCCCTTCATTTATAGACAACAATCACAACTTTCCATATTGCACGAATATATTGCCGACGAAAAGGTCACCCAAAATTCCGAAAAAACCGCTTATTTCCAAGAGTTGCTGAATGCCACTTTTGGCACCCGACAAATTTCTTTTACCAATCAGTTTTTCAATAAATCATTAATCAAAAAACGTATTCTTATGTTACAAAAACCAAAATCAAACCGAAACGCAAAACTCAAATATCTGCTGGTTTTGCCATTGATGTTTTTAATGTTGACTTATGTTTCTTGTTCGGAATATAGTTCAACTTTAAACGAACAAGAAATAGCCTTGCCAAAACCACCTCCGCCACCTCCTGCGCCACCTTCCCCTTTTGATGCTTCGGAAATCCCCTTGGCAGTGATCGATCAAGCACCCATTTTCCCAGGTTGTGAAAGTCTTTCGTCGAAAGAAGCGAAATCTTGCATCACTCAAAAGATTACCGAATTTGTCAATGCGAATTTCAATACCGGATTAGCGACAAAACTCGGACTCAGCGGTCTTAACCGCATCCAAGTTTTGTTTAAAATAAATGAAAACGGCGAAGTGGTTGAGGTTAAAGCGCGTGCTTCGAAGCCGGAATTGGAAAGGGAAGCAATCCGGGTGGTAGAAATGCTTCCTGATATGATTCCTGGGAAACAAAATGGAAAAGCGGTAAGTGTGTTGTATTCATTGCCGATTGTTTTTAAGGTGAAAGAATAAAGCAAATTGAAAATTTTATTGTTTATTTTCTTATCTATGCTTTTTTTCAGGGCTGTCGCGCAAAATCCGGAAGAGAAGATTTCTGTTGTGGACAGCCTTTTTTGGGGCGGAAAAGAGACCGAAGCTCTTTCTAAAAATAGGAAATTGGAAGAGAACAATACCGACACATTTCTGAAAATCGCACGAGCTTATCAGACCCGGGGAAATTTTGGAAAAGCTTTGTCCTATTATAAGAATGCCTTGAACAATGGGCCAAACCTTCCCGCCGTGGTTTCCGAATATGGCAACCTACTTTACCGTACTGGGAAATTCAAAAAAGCAGACAGTATTTTTCGAAATTTGACGAAAGATTTCCCTGAAAATCCCGGTTTTCATTATCAGTTCGGATTAGCAAAAGAAGGCTTAAACGATTCGACCGCTATTGAAGAATACCGAAAAACCTTTTCGTTGGATAGCGCACATCAAAATGCAATTTATAAATTGGCGGTGCATAATTTTCAACTTGAAAATTTCGAAAAAGTAGAATTTTTGGGCAAAAAAGCCTTGGAATCTTATGCCGAAAACAGTAAAATAATTGGATTGTTGGGACAAAATGCAATCCGATTGCGAAATTATTCCTCGGCCGAAAAACGTTTTGAAAAGTTGGTTTCCTTAGATACAAACTCCGAATTTGCTCATGAAAAGCTCGGTTTTTCCTATTATCATTTGGACAAATGGGAAAGAGCGCTGGAAGAATTTAAGATTGTGATCAACTTGAATCCACAAAATATCACCGCGTATTATTTATCTGGAATCATTTTTAACTTGCTGGGGGAAACCAAGAAAGCCGAAGCAAGTCTAAAAAAGGCATTACAGCTGAAAAAGCGGGGTTTGAGCGGAATGTATCAAGCACTGGGAACAACATACAAACAATCGAAAAATTATGCGGAAGCGATTAATTATTTCAAACTTGCCTTGAATGAAAATCCGTACAATATGAGCGCTCAATATGAATTAGCAGTTGCCGCCGACAATTATTTCGATGATTTGCAAACGCGCATCAATTATTACAGGATCTTTGTGGAAAAATTCAAAGCGGATCCACGCGCAAAACCATTTTTATCCGTTGCCAAGTATCGAATTGATGAATTGAAGAAAGAGAAGTTCATGAATGGTAAAAAAGGATAAATCAATTTTCAACTTCAGAGATTAATTTCAAGGAAACCTTGGTGTTTCGACTCTTCCATCTATCAAAAGTTAATCTTCTCATAAATTACTATTATGTTTTACACAGTACTGTAACAAATCAAATTCATGTTCGTCTATTATTTAAAACACGGAATATAAACCATAAATAAATAGAAATCATGAGAACCTACGAAGCAACCTTGAACCAATTTAAAAGTGCACAGAACCATGCCCGAATGATCCAACCCTATTTCCGAAATGGACGAATTTTTCGCTGGAACGAGAAAAGGAGATATTAAGAAAAGGGAAGCAAAGAAAAAACAGGATATACTAAAAAATAATCCTGTTTTTTGCGTTGGTAAGAAGTGAAAAAAGTAGCTGAAAGTTTAAAATCCGATTTCAAACAATTTCCGCGCTCAAACCAGCCTCAAGCAACAGGGAACATCGTGGTTCCAAATCCTTAAATTCACCTGATTTTACGGTGCATTTTCCTTTAAAGTGAATTAAAAGTGTACATTGTTCGGCTTGAATTTGATCATGGTCGCAGGCTTGTATCAGGGTTTCGATTACATAATCGAACGTGTTCACGTCATCGTTATAAACCACGATTTCGTTTTCCATTTTTTCTTGGGTTCCGGTTAAAATTTCTTCTAAAATTTCTTCCTGAATACTCATTCTCGTTTGACGTTTTGGATTTGTCCAATTATAAAATTACAAAATACGATTTTTCAAAAAAAATTATTTAACAAATTTAACAGCAATCCACTCATCCCGTTCCAAATGCGATACGTAACGAAGACCAAGTTTTTCGCACAGTTTCTGAATTGGTTCTAAATCGTTGGCATAAAATCCACTTAAAAATAAATTTCCACCCCGATTTAGGGAATTAGTATAAGTTGGCAAGTCTTCCAAAAGAATATTCCGGTTGATATTCGCCAAAATCGTATCATACTGTTTTCCGTCCAATAAATTTGCGGTCCCTTCGTAAACGCTTATTTTGCTACAATCATTGCGTTCCAAATTTTCAAGTGTATTCTCATAGCACCAAGTATCAATATCGATTGCATCAATTTTTTTCGCGCCTTTTTTTTTCGCTAAAATCGCTAAAACACCAGTGCCACAACCCATATCCAAAACGGATTTTCCGTGCCAATCTTCCTTTAGAATATATTGTGCCATCATATAAGTTGTTGCGTGATGGCCTGTTCCGAAAGACATTTTTGGTTCAATAATAATATCAAATTCGGTTTCAGGCTTGGGATAAAAAGGCGCTCGAATGGAACAAATTCCTTCCACTTCAATCGGTTGAAAATTCTTTTCCCATTCTTTGTTCCAATTGACCGGCTCAATTTCCTCAGTGGAAGTAGAAATTTCAAATTCCGAAGAATTCAAAATCTGCACATTTTCCAATATTTTTGGAGAAATATCTTTGGAAGGAATATATGCCGTGACCCCATTTTCTTCTTCCACAAAACTCTCAAAGCCGAATTCTCCAAGTTCGGCAATAAGGATATCGACACCTGGCTGTACCGGAAGGACAGTAAATCGGTAAGCCGTATAATGTGGCATTTTTCTATTTAAGAATTCAAAATTAGAAACTTAAAACCAAGCATTCCATGGAATGATGGCCAAAATTGCAATCAGTGCCAAGGTGTAATAAATTGACAAAATTTTGAATTTCGGGGCGGAAGTTAATTTCTTTTTGTGTTTTGAATAGCCGATGGTGATCAAAATAACTGCGATGATCATCAGCAATGGATGTTCCAAATTGTAAAGTCTCAGGGTGTCATCTTTCATGATTGAACCAATGTCGTCCGTGCTGAACCATATGATCATTGGCGAAATGAAAAATAAAATTAAACCAATCAGCAATTGAATGTGACATACGATGAGTGCGAACAAAGAAACCCGGAAATCACGATGGGCGAATTGCCGTTTTCCGATAGCACCGGACAAAGCGTTGAAAGTGGCCAAAATGACTATGAGAACCACTAAATAGGCCCAATAAGAATGTAAATGTTGAACAGCGGTGTACATAACAGGGGATTTTAGGCGATAAAGATACTTGTTTTGTTCAAGAAAAGCACCTTAAATCTGAGTGGTTTTCAAGGGTGTGTTAAAAGCGGAAAATCTATAAAGTTTGGCTCTTCCGTGCTCTATATGATGGAAGAGGGAAGGGTTTTGAACGGAATGGAATCCAATTCTTCTTTAAGCGGCGCTACCACTGATTCTTTGTATTCCGGAACCAACTTTTTGTCGAGTGGTTCGGAACTGGGAAGATGTTGACTGAACGGATCCACTTGTTTTCCATTTACCCAAAAACGATAGCAAACATGCGGGCCGGTTGCTAATCCTGTACTTCCCACAAATCCAATAATGTCGCCCTGTTTCACATAATTGCCTTTACGCACATTGCGTTTCGACATATGTAAATATTGAGTGGTATATTTTGAATTGTGCTTAATTTTGACATAATTCCCGTTTCCGCTGGTATAACTGGAAGCGATCACCGTGCCGTTTGCCGTGCTCCAAATAGGTGTGCCGGGCGGTGCGGCATAGTCGGTGCCCAAATGTGAACGCCAATTGTGCAATACCGGATGAAATCTTCTTTTTTGGTAGCGGGAAGAAATCCGGGTAAAATCTACCGGTGCTTTTAGGAAAAAACTTTGCAAAGCTTCGGCATTTTCGTTATAATATTCTGCGGAACCCGTAACCTTGTCGGCACCATAAGAAAAGGCATAAAATGGTTCGTTATTGTGGACAAAAACCGCAGCTTCAATATTCTGTATTCCCGCATAAACGGTATCGTTAATAAATTTTTCGTTATAGACCAGTTTGAATTTATCTCCTTCCTGCAAACGGAAAAAGTCAATTTTCCAACGATAAATATTTGCCAGTTTATGCGAAAGCAAAATTCCCAGTCCTTCTTTTTCCATCGCCGCAGAAAGTGAGGAAGTAATAATTCCTGAAGCCACTCTGCGTTTTATGGTTACTGGTTTTTGTCCTCGATAGGCCGCAACATTATTATCTAAAGAAACAACCGTATATTCAATATTGTTATCTTCATAAACGAATGCTTTGGCAGTTTCGAGGGAATCTTTATTTTTTAAAATCGTATAGTTTCGACCCACCACCAAAAGTCTGGGATTAAAAGTTTCGGCGATGGTTTTGGTGATTTCATAGACTTTGCTAGGGCCAACTCCAAAGCGATCCATGATTTGTCCAAAACTATCGCCTGGTTTCACGGTATCCCTTACCACAATATAATCATTTAGTACAAAGCCATATTGTTTGATAATTTGCGGCTGTTCTTTTTTAATACTGTCGTTTTGTGCTACTTCGTTCACGTCGTCCCCGCAGGAGAAAAGGAGGAAACTTGTTAATAGGAATAAGGGAAATATTCTTTTCAAGACATTCGATTTTGTGGCAGATTTCAGCTTATTGATGCAAAAATAGTCTAAAACTCCTATTTTTTAGAAAATATCCCTTCAAAATATGCGAATATTTTTTGAAATGAAAAATTTACATATAACAGTCATTCATTTAATTAGATTTTTCTCTAAGAAAACTGAACAAAAATAATCTTTCTAATGCAAAATATCAAATTTTTCAAAGGGTTTCAATTATTAGTCAACAATAACTTTAAACGGATATTTCAATCCTTTGAAGGCCGACAAATCGGCTTCCAATGAGCCTACCGCTAATTCTGCTCTTATCTTGATTGGAATATGGTTTTTGTCTGCGCTCATCCAAAAAGTAAGGCTTTCTTTTTCCTTAAAAACCCGCCCTGCTTGCACGTAAGGTCTGAATTTTAGACATTCAATTTTTCCGAATTGGGTTTTTATGGTTTCTTTTCCCAAAAATTCCGAGCTGAATTTATAGTTTTCATTGTCGAAAAACATATTGGTCACCAGTTTTTCACCAGGTTCCAGAGTTTGATCGCCTATCTGGTTCCGCAAATAATAAAATGCGGATAATAAGTCCTGCACTTGCGGTTTCGTGGCAAAGGTTTCTGCGGAATTCTTGATTTTGTCTTGAACCGTGGCGAGATTTTTTTCTTGGTCAAAATCAATTATAGTATATTTTTTATAACCGTCTTCGTTGATCTGCCGAATGAAATGCATGGGAAGGCCTGTTTCTTCGTCAATGTAGGTTTCATAAGTGTCATCTACTTTGAAGAAAACCCCGAGCAATCCAGTGGATTCACCATGTCCGGTGATGTGGAAAACTTTTTTTCCTTGAAAATTTTCTTCGTTCACTTCCAATTCGGCTTCACTGGCGTTGAACCAGCCATAATGAATTCGAAATTTCAGCCATTCTCCCTTTTGATAAACGGATTCTTGAGCAGACACAGTACAGAAAACCAGGAAAAATAATATAAAAGCACTTTTTTTCAGGAAGATATTCATTTTTGGATTTTAGTTTGTTTATGAAGTACTTTACAATCGTTGTTCCAAAGATACAAAACAAAAAATCCCAACAAATAAATGATGGGATTTTCTGATTATTAACCAACTAAAAACTTAATTATGAAAAACTCATTTAGTTTTAAAGACATCTTGGGAACCACCCCAAAAATGCTGTGCAAATGTATTGCAAATTATCAAATCCACAATACAAAAACCATATTTAATGAATCGGTTTCACAATAATTATTAAAATTTGCATTTCGTTGGTTTCTTCATATATTTTGAGCAGAAGTTAAAGGGTTCCCCGCAAATTTTGCTCACGTTCAATAGCTTCAAAAAGCGCTTTAAAATTTCCTTTTCCAAAAGATTGCGCACCTTTTCGCTGAATGATTTCGAAAAACATGGTAGGTCGGTCCAAAACCGGTTTGGTGAAAATTTGTAACAAATACCCTTCGTCATCGCTGTCAATCAATATATTCAGTTTTTTCAATGGTGCCAAATCTTCATCAATTTCGCCTACGCGGTCCAAAACGGTATCGTAATAGATTTCCGGAACGTTCAGGAATTCGACTCCGCGACTTTTCAATTTGCTAACGGTTTCAATAATATTATCAGTTGCCACCGCAATATGCTGCACGCCGGCGCCATTATAAAAATCGATATATTCCTCGATTTGTGATTTCTTTTTTCCTTCGGCTGGCTCGTTTATCGGAAATTTGATTCGACCATTTCCATTGCTCATTACTTTACTCATCAAGGCAGTGTAATCGGTAGAAATATCTTTGTCATCAAAGGAAATCAGTTGTGCGAAGCCCATTACTTCCGCGTAAAATTGGCACCATTTGTTCATTTCGTTCCAGCCGACATTTCCCACAATATGATCAATGTATTTCAGTCCAACCGGTTCTATCTTATTTTTACGTTCAATGGCTTTATAACCGGGCAAAAAGGTTCCATTATATGCACTTCGTTCTACAAAAAGATGAATGGTTTCTCCATAGGTATGGATTCCGGAAATGACAACACTGCCATTTTCATCTTCTAGAACATAAGGCTCTACATACGATTTTGCGCCGCGTTTGGTGGTTTCTTCGTGACTTTTTCGAGCATCGTCCACCCAAAGGGCAACGATTTTTACGCCGTCGCCGTGTTCATTGATGTGCCGATTAATTTCGCCACCGGGAATTAAAGGACTTGTGAGCACAATGCGAATTTTTCCCTGTTGCAATACATAGGAAACTTGGTCTTTCCGGCCGGTTTCCAAACCGGAATAAGCTACTGCTTCGAAACCCCAAGCATTTTCGTAATAAAAGGCGGCTTGTTTCGCGTTTCCTACATATAATTCTACGAAATCCGTACCCAACAAGGGCAAAAAGTCCTCTGCTTTCGGATTGATTATCTCCAGTTGTTGTGAAGAGCTGTCTTTGTTCATTTTATTTTCGGTTTAAGATTCAATTATTTGCTATCTGATTGTCGGCGTAACAGTGTTTTACAATTATGCATTATACAATAAACATTATACATTGTCGAGCCAAGACCGATAATAACTTTCATCGGCAATTTTCAGTGCTTCTTCCGTAATCATTAAAGGTTTGAAGGTATCGACCATAACGGCAAGTTCATCAGTTTCGATTTTTCCAATACTTCGTTCCGCCGCACCTGGATGTGGCCCGTGCGGAATTCCAGCCGGATGCAATGAAATATGCCCAGCATCAATATCGTTACGGCTCATAAAATCGCCATCGACATAATATAATACTTCATCGCTATCGATATTGCTGTGATTGTAAGGTACGGGAATACTTTCCGGATGATAATCGTATTTTCTGGGGCAGAATGAGCAAACCACAAAGGCATCAGTTTCGAAAGTTTGATGTACTGGAGGCGGTTGGTGAATTCGGCCCGTAATGGGTTCAAAATCATGAATGGAAAAAGCATACGGGTAATTGTAACCATCGTATCCCACCACATCAAAGGGATGAGAAGCATAAATCATATCGAAAATTTTTCCTTGCTTTTTTATTTTCATCAGAAAATTCCCATTTTCATTGTTGGTTTCCAATTCATAAGGCCGTCGCAAATCACGTTCGCAAAACGGAGAATGTTCCAATAGTTGACCAAAATGGTTGCGGTATTTTTTGGGGGTATAAATCGGACGGTGCGATTCAACAATGAATAAACGGTTGTTTTCATCGTTGAAATCTATTTTATAAATTGTTCCCCGAGGAATTATAAGGTAATCACCATATTTAAAATCCAAATTTCCCAAGTGGGTACGCAGCTTTCCGCTTCCTTTGTGAACAAAAATTAATTCATCACAATCGGCATTTTTATAGAAATAATCCTTTGACGATTCTTGGGGCGCGGCCAAAATAATACTCACATCGCTATTGACAAGCACGGCTTTTCGACTTTTTAAATAATCTTTTTCAGGGGAAACTTGAAATCCCCGCAGCCGATAGGATTGAATATTCTTCTCCACAGCAATTTTCGGGGAAGCATCATAACTTCCCCTGATTTCCTTCACTTGAGTCGGTCGCTGCTCGTGGTACAAGTTGGAATACATTCCGTCGAAACCAATGGTGCCGAACAACTGTTCGTAATATAGACTCCCATCCGGCTTCCTGAAAATCGTGTGCCGCTTATGCGGTATTTTTCCTAATTGATGATAGAAAGGCATGATTTTATCAATTTGTACAAATATCGATAAAAAAAGTAGATTAAGGAGTTAAGGAAGCTATAACTTGTAGGCAATTTTAAAAAGTAGCGTTTGTGGCTGAACATAGATGTTTCGATTCAGTATCAGAAAATCGGTCAAGGAATTCTCGGCTTTGTACCGCGTATCAAAAATATTTTCCATGGAAATTTCAAAACTCCACAAACTGTCTTCTTTCCAATAGCCCAAAGA
The DNA here is from genome assembly GCA_041689995.1 of Flavobacteriaceae bacterium. Classification (GTDB taxonomy): domain Bacteria; phylum Bacteroidota; class Bacteroidia; order Flavobacteriales; family Flavobacteriaceae; genus DASSWG01. The sequence goes on from JBDNFD010000052.1 coordinate 11,290, forward strand.
TGCGCCACCAATTTGGAAACGGTTGATTTCTCCGTTGCTTTTGTATTCGTAATAATTATAGGTGTAATCGACTTTTAGTGTAAAATCTTTCAAAAAATCGTATTCCAAGAACGCGAATGGATCGAGTTGTGTAAATTCGTTTCGCATATTTTTCGATTTGAAAATATTTATATTCTGCCGGAAACCTATTTCCAAATTTGGAAATTTCTCGAATTTGGTTTCGGTTTTGAAAGTATAGGAAATGTTTTGTGAATTGTACTCGTTTTCCTGCCCATTTACCGTTCGCGTATAGTCTGACCAAGTAGTGCTTCCTCTTAGCGTGAATTTCAATTGTTTGAACTGTTTTGAAAAATTTCCGGTGAAGCCCAAAGTGGTTTGTGGCAGTTCAATGTAAATGGGCATATTTATTTGATCGATTCCTTCAAGTAATGTATTGTTCTGTACAGATTTTACTCGATTGGTGTAGTTAATTCCCGCGTTGATGAAAGTTCCTTTAAAGAGGTTGAATTTGTAATAATTTAAAGAAAACTGGTGGAACAATTGGTTTTCCAACGTTTTATTGCCTTTAAAAAGTTGATTGAAACTTTCCAATCGAAGTCTATTCGCAAATTGGGAAACATCCGCAAAATTGGTTTTCAATTTATAATTCAAAAGCAATTTATGTCCAGAAGAGAACTCATATTCCATGAATAATTTTGGTAAAAGCAATCCTTTGGAATTATTGACAATTTCTTTCCCGAATTGATCGATATTCCAAAAGAAAGAATGATAGACCAAACCTGGTTTCAAAATAAGATCACCAATTTTTTTCTTGAATTCAAAGCCAAAATAGGTGTCTATCAGCCTAAAGTTCAAATTGTTGTTGAAGCCGCTATTTTGAAAAGTATTTATTTCGCCGTTTTGCAGTTGTTGGTAATCCAAAGTCGTGTACGATCGATTGTTGAAATGTGCTCCAATAACCGGATAAATATGATTGAAATTATTCAGTATCCAATAATGTTTCAGACGAAAATTGGCATCGTGATCAACTGAAGAAGTGTTTTGCACCAAATTGAAAAGGTCGTTATCTTCCACGAAAGGAATAACTTCTGAAAAAATTGCTTGGTCAAATAGCCAATCTTTGTCGTTTTGGTTTTTTTGATAGGTATAATTCAACGTTAGGGCAGACGTATGCTTATATGAAAATTGTTTTTTCAGTGCGAGGTTTTGCGCTATTTTGAAGTTTTCCGGACGTATATTCGTGTTGAAGTTGTTCGTTTCCGACGGAGTTTGGGATTTGATATATTCATACGAATTGCCATTCGACATTTTAACGAGCGTTTCATATTTAAGGTCAGTTTCGTAATTCGGGTTGTATTCCAATTCTATTTTGTTCAAGGAGAAAAATAGATCGTTGTTCATGGTGTTCAGCCGTGATTCGTTCAGGTTTTCCTGGGTGAGATAAGTGATTTCCTGCGTGGTTTTTGTATCTGTTTTAGCGAACGAATTAATGGAATATGCGTTCAATCGTACATCGGGTCCAAGTTCTTGCGATAAGCTCAATGCGCCAAATTCGTTTTTCTGAAATATAAAATCACGTTGGGACAAAAATTTTGCAAAATCAGAATTGTACAGGTCGTAATATGCGGAAGCATCGTCCATAAGGGAAGCCATTCCACCTTCAAATTCGAGATAATCTTGTATTGTAAAAGATTTTTTACCAATATTATTGAAATCGCCAATGAGGTTGACCGCAGTTTTCGGGCTGTAATAAAATGCTGTGGGATGGAACAAATAGCGTTCCTTGATTCCACCACCGATTTCAATTTCCCCAAAAACGAATTTCTTTTTTCCTTCTTTTAGTTTTATGTTCAAAGCCATCTCGTCGCTTTCAGTGAGGTTTTTCATAAAAGGAACCTCGTGGTAATCGTCCAAAACGGTAACTTCCTCCACTGCATCTGCCGGGATATTGTTGACGCCTAATTTGGTATTCCCTGTGAAAAATGTTTTTCCTTCCACAAGAAGTTTGGTAACTTTTTTGCCATTTACGGTGACGTTCCCGGCGCGGTCCAATTCCACACCGGGCAGGTTTTTTAATAGTTCGCGCAATTTATTTTCATTTCCTGTGCGAAATTTATCCACGCGATAAGTGATGGTATCTTCTTTCACGATCATGGCCATTTCGGCTTTTACCAATACCGCTTCCAAGGTTTCGGTGCTTTCGTGCAAGGTGAAATTTCTGACCGTGTTTTTTGAAAGTTGAAGCGTGTCAATTAGTTTCGAAAACCCCAAATGGGTAATGGCCAAAATATAGGGAATGTTTTGTTGGAGGTTTAATTGATAATTGCCACGGTCATCTGAAATGGCAAAGGTGATTTTATCTTCTTTTGAAATTGGGGTGGCAATTAAATTTACGTAAGCCAAAGAGTTTTGTATGCTGTCCTGTATTTTACCTGTGAGTTCCACATTTTGCGCGGACAGCGTAAATAGTGTTTGAAAAAACAAAATGAAAATTAAATTTATTTTTGCAAATTCCTGCATTAAGATTGATTTGTTTTTTTGCAAACCTCCGAAAATCGTAAAAGGTTTTTTAGTGTATAATTTATCTTAGTTTTCGCATTTTTTTGCCAATATCATTAAATTCTTCTTCGGTGATCTTTTTGCCTTTGTTAGGCTTGACCACGGTTTGTTTCGTTTTATCAATGGATTCTACTCGATAAATTTTTCCTGCCCGCTGAAGCCCCATAATCAATCCGGGCAAGTTTCCATATTCTCCCGGTCCAAAAGGTTTGTTCATT
>JBDNFD010000053.1:0-18447 GCA_041689995.1 Flavobacteriaceae bacterium
AAAAGACTGATCATCTGACTCAGGATCGGCTGTCCGAAAAAAGTTGTACTTTTGCCCATATAATTTTCTCTTTGTGGTTATTGAGCAAAGTTATACAAAAAAATCCTCACATTGTGGGGATTTTTTTATCGGACAGTAATGTTTCTGAATCAACTTTTAAACATAAAGAAATATACGGAGTTACTGATGGAAAAGCAGTTGGAACATTAATTGAATAAAAATTCCAACAACACTTAAAAGAAAAATACATTGTAACTGTTGGTTCTTCTGCAAGAGGCATTGATTTGCCTTCCAAATATATTTTAACTGACATTAAAGTTACATCAATCAAGCAACCTCAATCTTCCTGTCCTTTTAGAGATGCAAAACAAAAAATATTTGGACTCGGTTATAATTTACTTGTTTTCGTTTATGACAAAACGGAGGACCCAAAAAGTCAAACTGCAATACTGAATTTTGTTAGCTGTTCATTTGTTTACAAAGAAAGAACTGCTGATTATACCACAACTTATCGTTTAAGACAAATGGTTGAGGACAAAGCGAATGAAGCTGACATTATCGCTTATCTTCAAGATAAAAACATACCTGCTGACGAAATAACTTTAGCAAAAGTTGCAAAGCAAATATTAAAATCGCCACCCGAACAAGGTTATTTAACTATTTCCAACGCACTTCAATGGAGTTTACAATACCAACGAATTGTAGCCTTGACCGATGACATTCCAGGAATTGATAAAATAATTAGTTTCAATAAACCGAAATAATGAAAGTATTTGATGCAAATATTACTCTTAAGGTTTCCGAATTCTTAAACGCGAGTTTAAAAACTATTTCGTCATTTGAAAAAGCAAATCAAAAAATGTACGATGTTTTCGGCATCCAACATTTTTTTGATGATAATGACGAGTTTGAAAAACTAAAAGAAGTTATTTCAAATACAGCAACTACATTAAATGAACCTGATAGAGCTGAATATGGCGATTTTCAAACGAATAAAGAATTAGCCGACAAAGCAACGATATATTTAACGTCCAAGAATATTTCCCCAGAAATTATTATTGAACCTACTTGTGGAAAAGGTAACTTTATTATTGCTTCATTAAAAACATTCAAAGAAATAAAGAATGTTTTTGGCGTTGAAATTTACAAACCTTATGTGTGGGAAACAAAGTTCAACATAATTGGTTTATATCTTGACTACCCACAGAAAAATAAGCCTGATATTTCAATTCAGCATTGTAACGTATTTGATTTTGACTTTAAACAAATCGCAAAAGAATACGGAACAAAAAATGTATTGATAATTGGCAATCCACCTTGGGTAACAAATTCAAAATTAGGAGCTTTAAATTCAACCAATCTTCCGAATAAATCGAATTTCAAAAATCATAGCGGACTTGATGCAATGACAGGAAAGGGGAATTTTGATATTGCTGAATTTATAACCTTGATGATGATTGAAAATTTCCAAGATGCAAATGGAAATCTACTTTTATTGATAAAGAACTCGGTTATTAAAAATCTTGTTTACGACCAAAATAAAAACCAGTATAAAATCGGAGCAATGGAAAAGCTTTGCATTGATAGCAAAAAAGAATTTGATGTGTCGGTTGAAGCATCTTTATTCTATTGCAAATTGAATTCAAATCCAGAACTGACCTGCCAAGAATTTAACTTTTATGATAATAATTTTTCTTATGTGCAATTCGGTTGGTTTAACGGCAAATTCGTTTCAAATATTGAAACCTACATCAACGCCAAAGAGTTTGATGGTACGTGTCCTTTCGTTTGGCGCCAAGGTCTAAAACACGATTGTTCAAAAGTAATGGAATTTGAAAAAGTAAACGGACACTATGTAAACGGACTTGATGAGGAAGTGAATTTGGAAAGTGGATTAATTTATGGCATTCTTAAAAGTTCCGACCTTAAAAATACAGTTATCCACAGAACAAGAAAATATACTATTGTAACCCAAAGAAAAGTCGGACAAGAAACAAAGCAAATAAAATCAGACTATCCAAAGACTTATCAATACTTAATTGACCATCTCGAAAGTTTTGAAGCGAGAAAGTCAAGTATTTATAGAAACAAACCTTTGTTTTCCATTTTCGGAATAGGCGATTACTCTTTCAAACCTTACAAAGTTGCTATTTCAGGACTTTACAAAACATTTCATTTTACACTTGTTCTACCACAAGATGACAAACCTGTAATGCTTGATGATACTTGTTATTTATTAGGTTTTTCCAAAATTGAATATGCTATTTACACACTTATTCTTCTAAATTCAAAAAAAACAAAACAGTTTTTGGAATCCATAACTTTTTCAGACGCTAAAAGAGTATTTACAAAAGACGTTTTAATGCGAATCGATATTTTCAATTTAGCCAAGAACTCAAATCAAAAAGAATTACAATCAGAATTAGAGAAACTGAACGAAAAATACAGTTTAGAGTTGACTTTAAATCAATGGGATAATTTCATTATAAAATTAAAACCAGTTGACAATAGACAAATGGAATTGTTCGCATAAACACAGTAAGCACAGGGCATAACAAAGAACTGAGCTAAAAAATAAAACTTTGTCAAAGTTGAGTTTTAACTCGGGCAATTCCAGTTGAAAACCCCCTACCCTATCTGTAACTGAGAATCCTGTATTTGGGCGATCTCACTTTGAGCTTTCTCCAAATCCTTGTAAAATTGAGCCGTATTTTTTACAATATAATTTGACGCCAAACCGCGATAATGTTCAATTCCATCTAAAAGATTCTGACTAAACTTTTCCCAGTTTTTGAAATCGCGCGGAGACGGAGTGAAAGATCGTTCTATTTCTTTTTTCAAAAAATCGATATAAAGCCTTAATTCCGTAACAAACATAGACGCTCTATTGGGTTGATTCATTATATCTTTTCTCCCATAAATATGGTCGGTCATATCACGAAGGCTCGAGATTTTTGAGAAATTTACAATGTTCGGTCCTGGACAAATGGTAACGGCAGTAAGTTTCTTCAGAAATGGAACTTCATAACTTGTAGGTGCCGCATTACTCAAACCAATGCAAAGACATTCCTTGCTTAAAACATCTTCTCTTTGTTGATTATATTCCTTTTCAGGCAAGTCTAAAGTTTTCAACTGTTCCAGTTTTAACTTTTGATATTTCGTTGAAGCAGTACATATTGGGGTTGTGGTGAATTCAGTATTCGACTCCAACAGCTTTTCCGTACACGGACTTCCGGGTTTTCCTTTTTTAATCCGATCCAAACGTTCTGTTTCCGCAGTGGTTCCTTTTAGATAATAGAACTCAACACCAAGCGGCGACGCCTTGCTGCGCACCACATCATTTTCCTTGGATTTGGCCAATAGTTCCAACGTTTTTTCATCAACCGTTGTGGCTTCTGGACACAATAAAAACGGAGTTCCCCAGCCGGTGCCATCCACTTGATAAAAGTTTCGTAACAAATTGTCTTCCTCACTGGTTCCAATTCCACCTTGAACCGTTACTCTTATTGGATGTGGTTTTTCAAAACCAGACTTTCCTTTTGCAATAATCGCGGGATTATAAAGTTCAAAAAGGCTATCCTGCAATTCTTGTTTCTTCTCTTTAAATTCCTGAAGAATTGGTCCCATCAGCAAACCTTGGGTGGCGAAAACGTGGCCGCCACAATTCAGTCCAGATTCAATTCGGAATTCACTGACCCAAATTCCTTTTTTCGCTAAATATTTTCCTTGGATCAAAGCCGAACGATAATCGCTCACCTTAATAATTACTTTCTTATGAAATCTTCCCCATTCATGAGCGTCAAACGCCGAAAAGCCTTCCATATAATTATATAGACGTGGATTCATTCCCGCGGAGAGAACTAGGGAAGAATTACTTAATTCACAATCGGCATATCCCTTTAATGCGGTAACTGCATCAGAACCATTTTCTATTGGTTGTTCATTTTTATCCAATTGATCTTTGTCCACCTTGGTCATAATATTGACTTCTATGGAACCTGGCACTACGTTTTTCCGAAGAAATTTTTCGACCGTCTCTTTTTCTGTGGGATCTGACAGCGAAAACCATTCATTATATTTCTCCTTCAGCATACTACTGTCCGGTAGCATTTCAAAATACTTAACAATATCTGAACCCGTTTCGAAAGCAGAAGTCTTCAGTTGTTCCACTTTGGAAGCGACGATTCGCTGCATTAAATTAAGATAATCGGTAATTCTCCGCGCCCGATGATTCTCTTCTTTTACGGTTATAGGCGTATAAGATTCGTTATTTTGTTGATAATAATACTGTCGCATGACTTCCACCAAATTATCCTCAATAATAGAAAGCACTGAATTTATTCCGAAATGGGCAACTTTTATAGGAGAATCGACGGTAAAGGCAATTCCCATCACGGGAATGTGGAAAGTGTGCGGGCTAGTTGTTTGCATTTAATGAAATTTGAGTTGAAACGCAACAAAGGTCAAAGATCTAAACGCCTTATAATATGATCAATATCATAAAAGTACTAATATTTATAAATCCTCAAAAATCCAAAGAAAATGACTCATCAGAAAGAGAATGTCTTTACGATGAATCGTATCACAATTTTAGAAATCCTTTTTCTTTGCAATGCGCCAAATGAAGAATGTTGGCACCAATACCCAAAGAACTAATAGGCCAGATGACAGAATCAATCCAAAATTTGTTCCGAAGAATTTTTGAAAAACCGCTCCGGTATAACCCAATAGAGCTGAAATATCAAGCTTTAAAAGAATCATTACCCGCGACAGATCAATAGGGTTCAGCATCGTGGCCAGCAATGAAAATTTATCCAAAGGATATTCATCAAAATATAGCAATGACATCAAAAAGATACCGTCATAAATGACGGCCATAAACAGCCAGAGTAGGATAGCATATCCAAAACCTTTTATTCTATTTTCGTTGGAAAGTGCAATTACAAAAGCCAAGGCAGTAAAAATAAAGGTCAAAAATGCACCGGTTATGAGTAGCAGGGAAAAATCCCAAATGGCGCTACTATTGAAAATTCCATAAAAAACAAAGGGGAATCCCAAGCCAATAACCAAACTCATTGAAAGCGAGGTGGCAACGCCGAAATACTGTCCCAAAAAGATGGAACTGCGTTTTACAGGCTGCGCCAAAAGAAGTTCGGTAAATTCGCGGGAATTGTAATAATACATCACCCCAAAAATAGTCCCGATAAGCGGCACCAAAATAATGATTACGTTCATCAACGTGATTACTGCCTTAGAGAGATCGTTGTTCAAAAATAGAAGCACGACGCCAAGCAGCAAATAGAACAAAAAATACACGTAGCTCCAGCGGCTGCGCATCAAATCGTAAAAACTGTATTTTAATATTTTAAGCATAACTTGAGGATAAAATGGAGGCTATGGCGTGTTCAAAATCGGGTTGTTCGGTCTTTTTTTTCAGTTCTGAAATGCTTCCCTTGAAATAGATTTTTCCTTCCAAAAGAAAAACGATTTCATCCGAAACTTCTTCCACAAAACTCAAAATATGCGAAGTGATAAGGATGGTTTTTCCTTTTTCCTTTTCAGAATTGATCAGATTTTTCAAACGCAAATGTGAAATGGGATCCAAACCATTTGTAGGTTCGTCCAAAATCAACAGCGGACTGTCAAACATAAAGGCAAGCACCAGATTTACTTTCTGTTTTGTACCACCGGAAAGGTTTGCCAATTTTTTATTTAGAAAAGGTTGCAATTTAAAAAGCTCGATCAGTTCTTCATCTTTTGTGGTTTTGGCATTCCGCAAATCCTTTATCATATCTATAAGTTCGCTCACTTTCAAGTTTCCGGGGAAGTTTGCTATCTGCGGCAAATAATCAATTTCCTTTCGGTATTTAAAATTGTTTTTCAACGGTTTGCCTTCGATTGAAATGGCGCCCGAATCGGGCAAAACCATTCCCAAAATACATTTTATAAGTGTGGTTTTGCCGGAGCCATTTGGTCCCAGCACTGAAAAAATACCTCCGCGTTCAATGATAAGATCAATGCCTTTGAGCACTTCGTTTTTTCCAAACTTTTTGTACAGTTCCTTAACTTCTATCATGGTTTATCTTTCTCATTTTTGGGTTTTCGTCCACCAAATTATCGGGAGTAAAAACAGGGGAAACTTTTTCTGAAAAATCAATAATATCAATAAAAAGACTTCGCAATAAAATAATGGTTTCCGGCGTGCGATTTACGATATAGGAAAATAATTTTACGGGTCGGTATGGAATATCACCTATACCGTTTTTATCGAGGTCATAGCCTGCGTAATTGCTCCAAAAATTATTGTTGAATTCGTTATCATTCAACTTGCTGTTGTATGAAATATCGAAGGAGTTGTATAGAAAATTATTCTGCACAAAAGAGTTGGCATAGCAGCCACCACGTACTTTTATGGCCCAACCGTTACTGATGAAATCATTGTGTGAATATTCAATGCGATTAGTGCCTTCAACGTTGATACCTATTGTATTTTCCTGAAAAACATTGTTGGTTATTTTAGCATCGTTTATTTCTTTCAAAAGTAGTCCGAAGGCAGCTGTCCCCCAGTTTTTCCTGAAAATATTGTGATTCATCTCTACAAACTTTGAGAACATAACGGCCACTCCAGCACCATTGTTTTCAAAAGTATTATATTCATAAACATCGTGGTTGCTGAACATAAAGTGCAGTCCGTAACGCAGATTATTTTTGCTCAGATTATGGCTAATTAATATATCGTCGGAAAATTCAAGATAAATTCCATCGCGAACATTCTCTACGGTGTTTCCGCGTACCTCAACGCCTTTGCAATACCAAAGTTGGATTCCGTTGCCGGAATTATATTCGTTCACGGCATCGCCCTTAATTATGTTGTTCAACACCTTTCCATTATTCGATTTTTGAAGGTAAATTCCGAAGAAAAGTTTTTCGAGTTCAAGATTTTGGATCAAAAACCCATCTTTTTTTATGACCCGAACCGCCGCATAATCTGAAGTGTAACTGGTACCTACATTTATAATTTTGAAACCGTCCACGGTAACATTATCCGCAACAATCTTGATAATTTCGCCCCTGTTCTCTCCATCGATTGTTGGAAGGTTTTCGCCCAAAAGAATTATGCTTTTGTCAATGATGATGTTTATTTCCTTATAAATCCCCTTTTTCACCAAAACCGTATCTCCCTCCGAAGCTTGGGCAATTCCCCCCTGAATAGTTTTTACGGAACAGGAACTGCAGACGGTTATGGTTTTGGCAAAACCCGTGAAGGTGCCAAAAAACAAAATAAGCAAGATAAATATGTTTCGTATTTTTTTCAAGTTTGAAGAAAAATTAGTCAACACAAAGCCATCAGCGAAAGTGTTGATTTTTTTAAAAATTTAATGTACGGAATTAAACGATACCAAAGAATTTCCCGAAGCCCAAATTATCAAAAACATTATTGTTTTAAATGATATTGGATTTCTTCCCAAGAAAACAGTTCTCCCGCGAATTCCTCGTTCGCCTTTTGGGCAGCCTTTTCATTTTCAAAAGCGGAAAGATTTGCGCCCATTGGACTTGAAATTTGATCGCTCACAAGATAGGATGCCCTAGTTGCGTCCATCAATTCTCCCGGCTGGTTAAAATCTGCAGTTAAATACATGGCGATTTCTGTGTCTTTCAATTCGTCCTGTAAGGAATGGATCATGCATTCTGTGGCATCATATTTAAAGGCTTTTCCTTTTGTGGTTACAAGTTCCGATGCGTGCTGTCTGTCCACGATGGTCATATTGCAGTAATGGCAGGCGTCGGTGCCGTATGCTATGGGTTGTGGGCTCACGTTGCAAGAAACAAGTAACGCAGTTATAATACCCAAAAAGATAAAACGTTTCATAAGGCAATTACGGGTTTTATAGATGATTTTTAGCTCCCTTTTTGTATTCTTTCAATCCTACGAAGAATGCGACGATGGTTAACATCATACCTACAAACATCATATATGCGCCGGTTGATGGCCAAGAATCTACATCAAAATTCAGCATTTTTTTATAGCCGATCAGTGGTGGTTTGTAGGTCATTGGTAGGCCTTCTGGCGTAAGCAATTTCATGATAGCCTTGGGGTTCAAATCAGTTCCGTATTCCAGAAGCCAAGAGTTGAAATCGTACATTCCCATTATACCGAGAACAGACATGACTATAAACCAGCCAATAAACCATTTGTAACTCACTTTTCCAAAAAAACCGAGCAAGCCGATTATAACACCAATTGCAACCATACTCCCGATTACCATGGGAAATACTTCAAACTCCCACATGTCTTTTGGTTCGGGGATTGTTTTCATACCAATATAATGGTTCAATCCATCAATATTCTGAATGTCAAACTCCTTTACGCCCTGTATTCCTTCAATATAAATATCCATTCCCAACGGATCGGGATATTGGGGTGCGCCCAACATAATGTTCCACAAAGGGAATTTAAAAAGTCCCAACAACAGCAAGGAGCCAATTATCATTATTATTCCTGCTTTTTTCATTTTTAAAAAAGATTTGAGGTTTGAGATGTGAGACCTGAGAATAAAAGTTTTAGAGTTTAAATCTCATAACTAAAGTCTAAAAAACCAACGTTTTTATAAAAGACGGGGGAAATCAATAACCCCCGTCTTTTTTTTGAAAATACCATCAATCATTAACCTAGTATCTTCACAACTAAAAATATCTTATTCAATCTTCACCAAGTGAGAACTTAAGCTCGGTGTTAGAGTCTGCAGGACTTACGCGAACGTAACCTTGCATCTCTTGGTGCAATGCCGAACAGAAGTCGGTACAATAAAATGGCCAAACACCTACTTGTTTTGGCTCCCAAACGAGGGTTTCAGTCTGTCCAGGCATGATCAACAGCTCGGAAGTGTTGGCACCTATGACGGCAAATCCATGTGGCACGTCGTAATCCTGCTCGTGGTTTGTAACGTGGAAGAATACTTTGTCTCCCACTTTTACACCTTCAATGTTATCTGGGTTAAAGTGGCTTCGGATCATCGTCATATAAACATGCACTTCGTTTCCTTTGCGCTCTACCCTTGCATCGGCATTAGTAAGTGTGGCATAAGGATGTTTGTTTTCTGATAATTTGAATATCTGTCTTGAGTTTTTAGCTATCATCTCTGCAGGAATACCAGCGGCATAGTGTGGCTCCCCAATGGTTGGGAAATCCAACAACAGTTCCATTTTATCTCCGGTAATATCAAAAAGTTGTGCAGATTGAGTTACCTCGGGACCAGTAGGTAAATATCGGTCTTTGGTAATTTTATTTAGAGACACCAAGTATTTTCCAAAAGGCTCTTGGGAATTTCCTCCCGGAATCATTACATGTCCCACGGAATAAAATACAGGTTGTCGATCTTCAACTTCCCATGTGCCTAATTTCCATTTTACCACTTCTGAAGAGATAAAGAATGAAGTATAAGCATTTCCTTTACCATCGAACTCGGTGTGCAATGGCCCCAGACCAGCTTGCTTCACTACTCCTGCAAGCACATCCTCAAACTTTAGGATTGGAATCCCATAGGCTTCTCCATCAAATTTTTTGTTTTCGATTGCGTCGAGCATTTTGGTGAAAGAATGTACTGTTAAATCGGCAGAAAGTTTTCCGTTACCCACAATGTATTCTCCGCTAGGATCTACATCGCAACCGTGTGGCGATTTTGGAGTAGGAAGAAAGTATATTGCACCTGGCACATCTTTGGGATCTACTAATACAACTTCTTTTTCCATAGTACTTGTTGCACTGTGGGTTTCATCATTATAAATATTATGGGCATAATTGGTAGCCGTTTTAGTTCCACCGCCATTATTCACATATTCTTCAATCTTTTTCCAGTTTACCGCAGCGATAAAATCCTTATCGTTTTGGGAAGCGTTTACTTCCAACAAAGTGTTTGCTTCTTCCGTGTTATAAGTGGTAAAGAAGAACCAACCGTGCGATTTGTTGCGGCCAGGGTGAGATAGATCATAATCGAAACCGGGCATCATTATCTGAAATTTAATGCTCATTTCACCACTTTGGGGATCTACTTTAATAAACGACAATGTTCCTTTAAAGTTTCCTTTATAATCATTTATGGGCATATCGCGCTGCGGAATTGGAACTGAAAAACGGGTTCCTGCCACTACATATTCTGTATTGTCGGTAACAAAAGACGAGCTGTGATTGCCAGCACTATTCGGTATTTCCAGTATTTCGGCTGTTTCGAATGTGGTAAGATCTATCCTTGCGATACGTGGAGTATTGTTTTCATTGATGAAAATCCAACGTCCATCCAGCTTACCATTGGTTTGTGAAATATCTGGGTGATGCGCATCGCCCCAAGGCACAAAGCCATAGGAAGTGTTTAGCATAGGCTTGCTTTCTTCATTGTAGCCATAAGCCTTTTCAGGATCTTGTGAAAATACAGGAATTACCTTAAACAAACGGCCAGATGGTAAGCCATATACAGCAAGCTGTCCGCTAAATCCTCCAGACATAAAGGCATAAAATTCATCGTGATCACCTGGAGCTACGTACACTTTTTCAGCGGCATTGGTGGCCAAACCACCCTGCCCCTTGTTTCCTCTTCTATCCCCATTGTTATTACAGCTTATCATACCGCCGACCATAATTAGGGAAACTAAAATATTAATTGTCTTTTTCATTGTTCTATGTATTTATATTAATTGTTCTATGTATTTATATTATTTGATTGATTAGTTCGCTGGCAATATCACTTTATCCACTACGTGTACAATTCCGTTACCGGCTGGAATACTTGCAAGGATTTTGGCTCCTCCAACATACACATCTTCGCCTTTCACTTCCACGGTAATATTCTCACCACCTGCCTGTCCCAATTTTTTAAATTTTTTCAGAAAATCCTTGGAATAGTTTCCGGGAGTTACGTGATTTTTCAATATGTAAGCTAATTTTTCCTTGTTTTCAGGTTTTAGCAAATCTTCCACAGTGCCTTCAGGCAAAGCATCGAAAGCAGCATTTGTGGGAGCAAAAACCATCAATGGTCCAGCATTTACAAGTGAATTTTCCAAGCCCGCAGCTTGAACCGCGGCTACAAGTGTTGTATGATCTGGCGAGCCCATTGCAATTTGAAGCACATTAGGTTTAGACTCGTCATTTTTAATAAAAGCTTGGCCCTGCTTTCTGGTTTGGGCGTCACTATTTGTGGAAGATTCTAAAGTAGTTTCTTCCCCTTCGGTTTTTGTTTCGTTTTTACAAGCTGAAAATACGAGTATTGCAGCTGAAACATAAAGCACTTTGATTATAGTTCTCATTTTACTTCTGGAGTTTAAAACCCTGCAGGAGTATTGACCCTGCTCGGAGTTTGGTTGATTTCAGTTGTCTATTAAAGTGTTCTAATATATTCCAATATTTGTCTGGCCTCTTCTTCGGTCAGGTTTTGGTTCGCCATTGGGGAACCGTTAAACTCTATTAAGAGTGCTTTGGCAAGTGGATCTTTCTCGATCATTTCCGAAGGATTAAGAATCATATTCATCACCCATTCTGGAGTGCGTCTTTTCAAAATATCTTTTGGAGCGGGACCGATGAATTTTTTGTCCGGTTTGTGGCAAGCCATACATTTTGCCTTGTAGATTTCCATTCCTTTGGCGGCCATTGCTTGGTCAATAGTAGCTGGCAATTCTATATTTTTAATAGGGCCGATTCCCTTGTTGGTCAAGTCAATTGTTTCAGAAGCTTTCGTAGTGACGACTGCTGGGATTTCCACTGCAGGTTTTTCTCCAATTTGAGTTTCCTTCTTTTTGTCTTCTTTATCGCCGCAGCTTATCAAGGTTAAAACTGCAATTGCAACAATTGATTTCATTATGTTTTTCATAGTTGTTTGGTTTTAAATATGGGTCAAAATTAACACTATAATAATAGATACAATATGATCTTTGTCATACATTATGTATTTTTATACGCTTGTTGAAAATATTTAAAAAAAATCAACTTTTCGAGACCAAGTGCCGTGGTTATAAACGTCAAGTCACTTTTAAAATGAATTTAAAAAAAAACTCATAAACTGATTGATGTCATAAAACTTGGCTAAAAAACAGTTTATCTTTACACTTGGCACAAATTGAAAATCTATTAAAAATTTAATGTTCAGAAAAGTTAGCTTGTGTTTTCCTTTAAAAAAATTTCTTTAATTTTATCAATAAAAAATCCCCATGAAAATACTTCTGCCTTTACTTATATTTTTCTTTCTATCTGGCTGTAAAAACGATCCAAAAAAGAACGAAATTAAAAATGAAAATAACATTAATTCGGAAGAAACCATAGATTCCGTGCGCGTTTCAGACAAAGATATTGAACAGAGTGAACAAACCCTCAATCTAAAGCATCGGGAATTTATAGAGAAAAAGGATCAAAAAGCCGAACTGGAAAATCTAATCGTCTCTAAATCATTTTTCGAGGAAGGCGACAGGTACACGCTCGATTTTGAATATCCATATCTCAACGAAAACATTAAGTCTTCCTATGAAAATTTCAACGAATACATAAGCAAGTATTATTTGGATGCCAAAGGCGTGGAAAGGCAGATTATGGAAGATAAATGGCTGCGCGATTCCTTGGGAATCCCAAAACAAAATGAAAAACGCACCGTAGATTATAAAATCTATAACCTGAACGACCGTCTAATCAGTGTGCTTTTTTACAAAGAAAACCTTTATACCAGTGCAGCGCATGCGACCTATACTTTTGATTGCCTGAATTTTGATTTGAAGCACTCTGTCTTTATGAACTATAATGATTTCTTCAACAACGGTTCAGAAGAAGAGCTTCGCAAAATACTAAACGAGCTTTTAATGGAAAAAATAAATTCCGGTGAATTTTATTACGATTGCTGGGAAATTTCATTTGATGATTTTTTTGATGCGAAAAATAATTTTGTCATAAACGACGATGTAGTGGAATTTTATTTTGACGATTGCGTAATCTGTCCATCTTATACCGGCACGTATTCCATCGAAATACCTTTGGAAATGTTGATGCCTGTTTTAAGAAAATATAAAAGTAATCCGTTGCTGGGCGGCTAACCTGCGAACTATTGCAGGACCCAATGTAAGATTCACTAAAAAAAGATAAAATGAAAAGTAACTTTAAAGAAATAATAAAATCCGAAACTCCAGTGCTGGTCGACTTTTTTGCCGATTGGTGCGGCCCGTGCAAAACACTGGCACCTATCCTAAAACAGGTTAAAGAAGAACTCGGCGACAGTGTGAAAATTGTAAAAATAGACGTTGATAAAAATCAACCCTTGGCCTCCGAATTTCAAGTGCGCGGCGTACCAACAATGATTCTTTTCAAAAATGGAAAGCAACTTTGGCGACAAAGTGGCGTATTGCAAAAAAACGATTTGGTTTCTATCATCAATCAACATAAAAATTAATGGAATTGAACCAATACATCGACCATACCCTCCTCAAAGCCACCTCAACTCCCGAGGACGTTGTAAAACTTTGCGATGAGGCAAAGAAATATGATTTTTATGCCGTTTGTGTAAACAGTTGCAATGTTTCATTGGCAGTAAACGAACTGAAAAGGAGCAAGGTAAAAGTGGCAGCAGTCGTTGGTTTTCCCTTAGGTGCCAACAGCAAGTTCGCCAAGGTATGCGAAGCAAAAAGCTGCATAAAAAGCGGTGCCGATGAAATTGATATGGTCCTCAATATCGGTTTCCTAAAAGCGAAAATGAATGAGTTGGTACGGGAAGAAATTTCCGCGGTAAAAGAAGCCATAGGAAATGGCATATTAAAAGTAATTCTCGAAACCTGCTATTTAACAGACGACGAAATACGAATCGCCTGCCAAATAGCGAAAAATGCCAATGCCGATTACGTAAAAACCTCTACGGGTTTTGGAACTGGCGGTGCAACGGAACACGCCATAAAAATAATGATGGACGAAGTTGGCGACACCTTAAAAATAAAAGCCTCTGGCGGAATAAAAGATACCACCACGGCAAAAAGATATATTGAAATGGGCGTTAGCAGAATCGGCACCTCTTCGGGAATTGCGATTGTTTCACCCACTAAAAAAGATACAGATGAGCACACATATTGAAGCTAAACCAGGAGAAATTGCAGAATCGGTTCTTCTTCCGGGCGACCCATTGCGCGCCAAATGGATTGCGGAAACCTTTCTTGAAAACGCAAAATGCTACAATAACGTTCGCGGCATGTTTGGCTATACCGGTACTTTTCAGGGAAAACCCATTTCGGTGCAGGGAACTGGGATGGGCATTCCTTCAGCCTTGATTTATTGCCACGAACTCATCAACGACTACGGCGTTAAAAACCTGATTCGGGTTGGTTCTGCTGGCTCCTATCAACAAGACATCCATTTGCGCGATATTGTTATTGCAATGGCTGCTTCTTCCACTTCGGGGATCAACAATACCCGGTTTGTGAACAGTGATTACTCGCCTACCGCAGATTTCGATCTATTTATGAAAGCGACACTTTACGCTAAGAAAAACAATATTCCCATAAAAGCGGGTAACATACTTTCCAGCGATCAATTTTATGAAGATGATTTCAACAATTATAAAAAATGGGCCGATTTTGGTGTGCTTTGCGTTGAAATGGAAACAGCCGGACTTTACACCATTGCCGCAAAATTTAAGGTGAAAGCTTTGGCTATTTTGACCATTTCAGATTCTTTAATTACTGGTGAAAGTAGTACGGTAGATGAACGTGAAGGAAGTTTTTCACAAATGATTGAGATTGCGCTGAATACGGCCAGGTAGTGTTGATTTTGTTCGAGAAGTATGGCTTTAATCAGTTAGTACATCTACCTTCGATTTAAAGTCTTTTCCCATAACTTTAACCAAAGAGGAACCTGTAAAATACCCGAAATGTCCAATTATATTTTATAACTGCAATTTATGATACGAAATACTGGTACTATGACAAATATCATGAAGAATAACACCAAAATCTTTTTCATCAACTTCACTTGATTTGGTTTTCAAAAATAAAAAAAGGTAGAGTGTGTTTTTAGTCTACGCATTATATTTCTAGAATTATAGAGAAAATCCACCAATGAAATATTAATAAATTTTTAGATCGTTTACTACAAGACTTTTTTCTTTTTGAGTGCCTGCCCAACTAATCTTTCTGGCGGACAGCGGTGTAATATTGACCCATATAAATTAGGTTTCGACCACGCTCAACCTCGCATTTGCTAGACCAATCAATAATAGAATAGGAAGCCATCTTCTGACCTCTAAAAATTTTAAACCGGATCATTGTTAAGATGAATTTTTTTTTAACTTTAAAAATTGAAAAACTTGATGATTTTCATACCAAAATCGACAAGTTCAGAGTGAAAATATCTTGAATATATTTACATCAGAAATTATATTGAGAAAGAATTAAAATGATAAAGAATTCAGCGTTAGATTCCGTAGTAATAAATAATTTCAGGAAAGTAAAATTATGGTTATTAATTCCTCCTTTTTTGGTATTGATATTGTTTTTTCTATCTTTTTAGCTTTCTGCTAAAACTATATTTTTTGAGGATTATGTTGAGAGTCAAAGAGAATTGTTTTTCTTTATCAACAATTATTTATCTCCTTATCCCAACTTACAGCTCAATCTGACGCAATTGGGCGATGTGCTGATTTTTTTTCCATTCATATTCATTTTCCTCTTTTACGCTCCTCGGCTTTGGCAGGCGCTATTAACATCTTCATTAATTACATTAGTGGTATCGGCATTACTAAAAAGGTTTTTTGCGGTACCCAGGCCGGCAGCAATGTTCGACAATGATAGTTTTTTTGATCATGGGCAGAGCGCTCACGGGACATACCTCTTTTCCATCAGGACATTCCATAACAGGTTTTATGGTAATTACCATTCTCTTATATGGTTTTATGCCGAAAAAAAACCTTTATAAAATACTATGGTCTTTGTTTCTTCTTTCATTCGGTTGTATCATTGCATTTTCGAGGGTTGCCGCTGGGGCGCACTATCCATTTGATATTATAATTGGTAGTACCATTGGTTATATAGCAGCTATTATTGGCATTAGGTTAAACAATAATGTAGGTTGGCTGGATTGGATTAAAACCAAAAAATTTCATCCTATTTTTATTTTGGTTTTTCTTATATGGGGGTTTCTTATCCTAAAGAAAATAGAAGCTGACAATTTGCCAATATTTTATTTTTCATTGGTTTCATTAGTTGTAACATTGGTGATAATTACGAAAGCTTATGTCAAAAAAAATTAAATTAAGTTATTTTGCGTTACTACTTAGCTTTATTAATTTAATTTTATACCACTACCCTTTTTATAATTTCGTCTGGAGGAATACGGATGTTAAAAGTTTAAACGGAATTTTACTTCTGGTCAGTTTAACAATTTCGTGTATATTCTTAAATGCACTTTTATTTTATATTATCCTATATCTGTTGCGTTCTGTCGGAAAATGGCTGCTGGCGCTGAGTTTCCTCATAAGTGCTATTTCAGTCTATTTTATAAATACATACGGCGTTATTATTGACGAAACAATGATTGGAAATGTTCTTAATACCAATTATGAAGAGTCCAGCAGTTTCTTATCGGTTAATTTACTTATTTATCTGTTTTTTTTGGGAATAATACCATGTGTTCTCTTGTTCAGAATTAAATTCATTCGTGTAAAAATCACAAAGTTTTTATTGCACGTTTTTTTAACTTTAATATTTCTATTGTCGATCGCTTATGTTAACTCTTCAAATTGGTTATGGATCGATAAAAATTCCAAAACTTTAGGAGGATTGGTAATGCCTTGGTCTTATGCCGTGAATACTTCTTTATTCTACATTCACAAGAATAAAAAAAATGAACAACAAATATTATTGCCGAACGCTACGATAGAAGACAATAAAAAATCTGTGTTTGTTCTTGTAATTGGGGAATCTGCCAGAAGTAGTAATTTTTCATTATATGGGTATGAAAAAAATACCAATCCCCTACTTTCCAAAATTGAAAATGTTCATCACTTTGAAGCGGAATCATGCGCAACTTATACCACGGCAGGCCTGAAGTGCATTTTAGAATATAAAAATACTGGTAAACTTTATGAAGTTTTGCCGAATTACTTGTTTAGAAACGGCGTGGAAGTTATTTGGAGAACCACAAACTGGGGAGAACCAACCATAAATATCAAAAATTTTCAGGACAGGGGAAATTTACGAAAACTATGCAAAGGCGAGAATTGTGGTTATGACGAAATATTACTCAGCGGTTTAAAAGACCAGATATTGGCGAGCCATAAAGATAAAATATTGATTATTTTACATACGAGTACCAGCCACGGCCCAACCTATTACAAAAAATATCCTCCGGAATTTGAGAAGTTTACTCCAGTTTGTAAAAGTGTTGAATTGGCAAATTGTTCACACGAAGAATTGATCAACGCATACGATAACACAATTGTCTATACAGACTATATTTTGGCCACCCTGATCGACGAATTAAAACAATTGGATGATTATAATTCCTCCATGATTTTCATTTCTGACCACGGCGAATCTTTAGGGGAAAATAATTTATATATGCACGGAATACCGGCAAGTATAGCGCCCGAAGAGCAATTAGAAATTCCATTTATTGTTTGGTTATCTGATGACTCTAAAAAACTCAAGGATAACCAAGAACATTCGCAACATAATATCTTTCATAGTGTTCTGGACTTTTTAGCTATAGAAAGCCCTATCTACGATGAAAACATGAGCATCTATAAAAATTGAATACTGAATTTAGGTTAGAGATGGTTATTTTATCTCCTAAGTTCAACTATTAAACTCAATTTTATTCATAAATATATTCGTTTCATCTTTTAAATCATGAATACTTATGTCCGTGAAGCGTGAAAACGAAATTAAAAAAATAAAAAAACCTTGGCCTACCAAAGACGCCATGGAACAGATATATAAAATGAATCTTTGGGGTGGAAAGAAACCTGAATTTTATTCCGGTGCCGGATCACATCATCCTGAAATAATAAATCCGTATATAGCTGTTGTAACCTCATTTTTAACCTCCTTTGAAAATCCGATTGAGGTATGCGATTTAGGTTGTGGCGATTTTAATGTGGGAAAGGAACTTGTGAAATTCACCAAAAAATATATTGCGGTGGATATCGTCACCGACCTTATTACGCATAACAAAGAAAAATTTAAAGACGAAAATTTAGAATTTCATTGTTTGGATATCGCCGTAGATAATTTGCCTTCTGCAGCTTGTGCTTTATTAAGACAAGTACTTCAACATTTATCGAATGCAGAAGTACAGTAACTATTCACCCACTATGGGCATAAAAGGTTTTCCAAGAAACACGCTTTTGATTTTCTCAAGCACGTTTTGGTCGTTTTTCTTTAGGGTAGAGATATATCCCCGTATTGAGGTAAAATAGCTGGCATGGGTCTCCGACC
>JBDNFD010000054.1:0-55375 GCA_041689995.1 Flavobacteriaceae bacterium
CATTTTATTTCATGATAAACTCAAGATATATTCACATGAAACAGTTTATTTTATTTTTATTTGTTTTGGTCACACTCCACTCATTCGCCCAAACAAAAGGTATTGTTTATTATGGACAAATAAAAAGTCCAGGGATGGAAGCTCCCTCTGGACCTGATCTAAATGCTTATTTGGTATTCAACAAAACCGAATCGTATTATGTAACCGCCAAAGATTCGTTGGAGCAAAACACAAACAATGAATTGAATGTTTCCCCGGAAACAGAAATAAAAGCCGTTTACAACGGGCAAAAAACTTTTCGCTACGGAGAGCAGGTATATTACAATTATGAAAAAGACAGTTTGTGGTGGAGCAAAATGTTTGGGGAAATGAAATATGTGGCCGAAAAAAGACCACGTATCGACTGGAAATTAGAAAAAGAAACAAAAAAAATAGGAAATTTTACCGCTCACAAGGCAGTTGGAAAATTTCGAGGAAGGAAATATACTGCATGGTACACAACTGAAATACCACTCCCGTATGGGCCATGGAAACTTCAAGGTTTGCCAGGTTTAATATTGGAAGCCCACGATGAGTTAAAGGAAATGTATTTATATTTTAAAAGTTTGGAGTATCCCACGAATAATAAGGCCGCAATTTCCATGGTAAAAAGACCAAAAGGACAACCTGAAGAATGGATAACGTTGGAAGATTTTGCGGATATGTTGCGGGAAAGTATGGAGAAAGCCTATAATCGGTCCGTTCTTATGGCCGAACAATACAATTTCGACAAACCGAAAGAAAAACCCAAGATGAGGGAAATATACATAGAGTCTTTTGAATGATTTAATGAGGAAGCTTTTCTTGGTACTTTTTCTTATGTTTGATTTGTTCCCTGCGAATTGTTGGGCACAAAAAGAAATTCGTGGAACTATAAAAACCCCGAATGGAAAAGTTTTAGAAAATGCAAGTATAGTCAGTTATGACACCGACGGGAATATTATTTCATATACCTATTCCAAAACCGACGGAAGCTATCATCTGATTATCAAAAATATATCAAGCGGAAACATAATACTTGTAGTAGCAAGCTTAGGTTTTTCCGAAAATCGAACGGACATCCAACTAATCGAAGAAAAGGATATCTACTATAATTGTTTTGTTCTTCAAGAAAAGGCCGAGCAATTGAAAGAGGTGGTTTTGGAGTCAACCGCCAAAATTTCTGCAAATAATGGCGTAACCACTTATCAAGTAAAGGCTTTTAATGATAATACGGAGCAAACCGTGGAAGATGTATTACGAAATCTTCCAGGAATTGAAGTGATGCCCGATGGTTCAATAAAGGCTCATGGAAAATTCATTGAAAAATTATTGATTGAAGGTGAAGATATGTTTGATGCCAATTATAAAGTCCTGTCGAAAAACCTGGATGCAAAGGTTTTGGATGCGATTCAAATCTTGGATAATTTTGAACCTAATCCAATATTGGCAGACGTTTTGGAATCGGACCGGGTAGCACTAAACTTGTTGGTAAAAGATGAACTGAAGAATATCTGGTTCGGAAATATCTCGGTCGGATTGGGAACTGAAGAAAGAAAAAGAGTGACAGCCAATGTCGGCTTGATCCGGAAGAAGATAAAGTTTTTTTATTTTGGGGATTACACGAATTTAGGTATGAAAGCTGCCGATCAAATTGGCGTTTCAAATTCCGAGATACACCTCAATTCCACGTATAATGAAAAGCGTTTCGAACCAGAAATCCAACCTGTATATTCTATTGACAAAAATGAGAATGGTGTTTTCAATGAAGGTCAAAGCACATTCAACAAAGCTCTTTTGAACTCATTGAGTTTTGTCACCAATTTGGGCACGAACATAACATTACGCGGAACAGGACATTTTACACGTGACCAACAAAATCAAGATATCTATTCGGAAACTGTTTATAATATCAGCGAAGATCCAATCCGGGTATTTGAAAATAATAATGTCCACCATACAAACACCATTGCATCTGGTGAACTGGAATTAAAATACACCGGCGGGCAGAAATCATATCTTAAAAATCTTTTGGTTTATAAAACCAATCCACAAGATTTTTTCAATGAGATACTCACCAACGATCAAGAAATCAATCAGAAATTACAAAAGAAGGACTTCTCAATATATAATCATTTCAATTACAGTTATCGGTTGGGACAAAACAAGGTGTTGCATAATTATGTACATTTTGGCAGAAATCAAATTGATCAAACTGGAACCTTGGAATCCCCGACTTTAAACAACTTATTCAATATACCTCAAAATGCACAAATAGAACATTTTTCTGATGATGCCTTAACCACCTATGGAATTACTTCCTCGCTTTTTTCACAATACGGAAAACTACAACATATTTTGGAAATCGGATATCGATCAATTGAAGAAAAAAGAAAAAATTTATTTGTGACACAGCCAATTTCGGATCGAACAAAAGTTGATAGTTTACAAAATAATTTGATCTACAAACAGCAAGAACTGGAGTTGAAAAACAGTTTGAATTATGAGTTTTCGGAACATGTTCTTCTCAAACTTGATCTATCACTAACGCATTTTAATTTGGCAACAGAATCAACCGAAAAAAAGGTATGGAAATTCATCCCCGAAATTCACATGCGCTTTAAAAAATTTGACTTTGGCTCGTTTGGAATTTCGTATGCCAATAGCTATTCTTTGCCAAATGCCATAAATCTTTTAGAAAATTATCAGATTGCCAGTTATCGATCATTTTTACAAGGAAATGATAAAATACATTTATCGCGAACAGATAAGTTTCAATTATATTACAATCTCAATAATGAAATGAAAACAAAGGCTGTTCATCTTAATGTTTCCTATCATTCTACAAAAAAACGATATTCCACGGAAAACCAGATCAATCAAGATTTTATTTTTAGTCGATATCAATTTGCCGATGGAGGAAATAGACTTTTGGGCACTTTGAACTTTGTTTCTTTTTTTAAAGATTTATTACTTTCCACCAAACTGGAAACCACGCAAACATGGACGGAACAAAGTATTAAAGCCAATTCAAATACCTTCACATCTTTGGAAAATTATTTCTCGGCCTATTCTGTTTCAGGAACTACTTTTTTTAAACTTCCCATAAATTTCAATTTCAAAATAGCTTTAAATTCAAGCGAATCTAAGTTTAATGGGGTTCGTTCAAAAACCAACTGGCAAGATGCTTTGTTGAATGTAACCTATAATATAACAAACGAATGGATCGCAGAAGTGAGCGACCATTTTTATCACAGACAAAATGAAACCTATAGTTTTTTAGGAGCTACAATAAATTATACTCCCGAAAAATCCAAATTCAATTATCGGTTGATTTTAAACAATTTGGCAAACGAAAAAATCTTTGCTACTACGCAAATTGATGATTATACTTCTTATACATCTCAAATTGAGTTGCTCCCACGGTACTTTTTTATAAATGTAAAATATAGGTTTTAGTAGAATTATTTTCCATTATTTCCAATAATAAAAAATAGTTAGTCTTTCGATTTCTTATTTTTCGCCTCGATCCATTTGGACATATATTTTGTGCTTCGCAGCGTGTGGTGCATCAACATTGCACCCATAAAATTGTTTTGTCGGTGTGTTTTCAATTCGTTTTGTAGGCGTTGCAATTCTTGAAAAAAAGCTTCGGCAAACATGGATTTCTGAAAACGACAATTTATAATTTCGATTCCGGCTCGTTGCGCATTTTCCCAATCCGGTTTATTTTGGTATAAAGAAACCGCTGTTTCAACCAATGTTTCCGGCGTATCGGCAATTTTCCCACACCAAACCATATCGCCACAAATTCCTTCGGCGCCAATAGAGGTTGTGATGCTGGGAGTTCCAGTTTGCATCGCATCGAAGAATTTTCCTTTCAACCCGGCGCCAAATCGGAGGGGAGCTAATAAAATTCGGGCGTGTTTCAATACATCTTCCACATTTTCCGCTCTTCCTTCTATGAAAAAATGAGATTCTGGGGAATGCAGCCGCTTGACTTTGTCATTCGCATAAGCTCCGTAAATATGGAGTTCCGCTTCCGGTATTTTTTTGGAAATAAGTGGCCAAATTTCCTCTTTTAGATAAATCGTTTGGTCAAGATTTGGTGGATGTAGAAAATTTCCGATACTCACAAATTCCGTTCGTTCATCAAAAGATGGAAGATTTTCTAACGTGTTTTTCGAAAATTTTTCAAACAGAAATGGCAGATAGAACAATAGACTTTCGGCTATTCTGAACTGGTTTATCAAGATTTCTTTTTCAACTTCGGAAATAATCAAACTCAAATCGCAGCGCAAAATA
The DNA here is from genome assembly GCA_041689995.1 of Flavobacteriaceae bacterium. Classification (GTDB taxonomy): domain Bacteria; phylum Bacteroidota; class Bacteroidia; order Flavobacteriales; family Flavobacteriaceae; genus DASSWG01. Next base: position 4,324 of record JBDNFD010000054.1, read on the forward strand.
CTTGCAATTTCCCGCTTGGCAACTTCGGAAAACAAGTCGATTTCTTGGAAATCCCTTTTATTCTTGACAGCTTCTTGTCGCGCTTTTCGCAGAAAATGTAGGTCTTCCGTGTCTAAAATCCGTAGGGCATTTGGGCAAATTTCCGAAACGCGCCACCCAAATTGTTCTTCCAACATAAACCGATCGAATAATACCAATTGTGGATTTTCTTCCCGCAAAAAATCATTATAACTTTCATCGTTTGGTTGAACATTTTCCAACTTTACCCCAAGGTTTTTCAAGTTCATTGAATAATCGCTTTCCGAGCTGGTGCAGGCAAAAGTGATCTCAAAATCCCGCTCTAAAAATAAATCGATCAACTGAGCCATTCTAATTCCGGCTGCAGAGGAATTTGGTTCTGGCCAATTTTGCGCGATAATCAAAAGCTTTTGCATCTTTAACGATATATTGGCAGCGGCAATTCGCGGCACTTACTTAATTTTTGTAATTTTATGTCGGTTCATTCTAGCACGAATTCATGGTACAAGCCACGCTCAATCCAAAAAAATGGGTAGATAAATATGCGAATTATTTATTGAATTACACGCTTGTGCGCATTAATGATCGGGAAATGGCCAAAGATCTTATTTCCGAAACCTTTCTTTCCGCCTTAAAAGCGTTGAAAAGTTTTAAAGGCGATTCCAGTGAACGAACTTGGTTGATTTCCATTCTGAAGCGTAAAATTATCGATTATTACCGAAAAACCAATTCGGCAAAAGGTAGGGCAGAGGTGAAGGTTGAATTTTACGGAGAAGAGCGGGATGGCGATTGGCTGGAAGAGCGCGTTGCCGATCCGACGGGAAAAAATGTGGAAAATGATTTTGCCAATCAAGAACTTAAAATGGCGATTATAGATTGTTTGGGGCATTTAAGCGAACGACAAGAGCGCATTTTCACCATGAAAACAATCGATGAAATAGATACCGAAACAATTTGTAATGAATTCAATATTACTCCGTCCAATTTATGGGTGATTGTCCATCGGGCTCGAGTGGCTTTGGCACATTGTCTTGAAAAAAAAGGATATAACTGAATTTCATGGAAAAAAAATACAATCCCAAAAATTCCTGTGAAAAAATAATTCTATACTGTGATCGCTCGCAATATGGGGAAGTGGGCTCTTGGCAGCGCGCCAGAATGATGTGGCATTTTTTCTTTTGCCTAACCTGTAAATCTTATTCCAAGAAAAACTCAAAACTTAGCGAATCCATTAAAAAATCGAAACTTTCTTCTCTGAAACCCAATGAAATGGTGGAAATCAAACGGAAATTAGGCGAAAAAAGTGACAAGTGACCAAAAAATAAGGAACCAGAAAATAGGAATGGCTTCTACCCAAAAAGAAGCGTAATAAGACGATTGGTTTTTTGTGGAAAAAACAATAAATCCTGCGGAAATCAAAGTAATGATAATCGCTGAAATCAATTCTGCCGAAGTATTTTCCGTTTTTGAAAATTCCATTCCTAGAAAAATTAGCAATAAAAATAGTCCAAGTAATTTGGCATTTTTTGTTCCCACTTGTTGCGGAATAGTGCCCAAATTTGTAGCATCCCGCTCCAAATCACGGATTTCAAATGGAATGATCACGGCAATGATAAATGCGACCCGTTGGGCAAAAATCCAAGCTATTTCGGGTTTTAAAGAAATTTCATACTGAACTAAGGGAACAATTATTGTCAATCCTGCAACCACAAAAGCAATCACGAAAATCTTCACGCCATGCAAATTGCGCAGATTTTTATTTTTTGGAAATATGGGAACGGTGTAAAATATAGTGAACAGTCCGAAAAATCCAGTCCACAATAAGGTTTCCATCGGTAGTTTTAAGGTGAAATAGATCAACGTCAAAAAACAAGCTAGGGAAAAAAGCTGGATTACGCGCATATATTTGGCCAAAGCTCTGTGTTTTAATCCCGCGACACCAGCATATTTTATGAAATTATAACCCGTTACGGTGCCGAAAAAGATAAAAGCCAAGAAAACAGGATCGGCAACTAAGTTAAATTGCAAATAGGTGATGGCCACAAAACAACAAACTTCGATCGCAACGTGAATGCTGCTGCTGATATAAAATTCGAAGATGTTTTTAAAAAATGTCATTATACAAAAGTACTCCAAGATATAAAACGTCCGTAGGTAAACCTAAAAAAACTTGTGGTTATAATCGGAGAAATGAGCAAAGAAAAATGTAATTTTGCAAGCTGAAAAACATGACATCCCATACTATGAACACAGATTCTTTTGCCCTTCGCCACATAGGCCCACGAAAGGAAAATTTGGAAGAAATGCTCCGAACAATCGGAGTGGATTCTTTGGAACAATTGATATTTGAAACGCTTCCCGATGATATCAAATTAAAAAAGGAACTGAACCTTCCTAAAGCCATGAGCGAGCAGGAATATGCCCAGCATATTCACGAATTGGCGAACAAAAATAAAATGTTCAAAACCTACATCGGATTGGGTTATAATCAGGCAAACGTTCCCGCTGTGATCCAACGGAATATTTTGGAAAATCCAGGTTGGTACACGGCTTATACACCGTATCAGGCAGAAATCGCTCAAGGTCGAATGGAGGCTTTGCTGAATTTTCAGACCGTGATTTGTGACCTGACGGGAATGGAGCTTGCAAACGCTTCCCTTCTCGACGAATCCACAGCGGCCGCGGAAGCCATGGCAATGTTGTTTGCTACGCGCAATCGGGAACAAAAGAAAAAGGGAACTAATAAATTTTTTGTTTCGGAAGAAATACTGCTACAAACACTTTCAACTTTAAAAACGCGGGCTCTTCCGTTGGAAATTGATTTAGTGATCGGAAACCATGAAACTTTCGATTTCTCTTCGGAGTATTTCGGTGTTTTGTTGCAATACCCCGGAAAATCCGGACAAATATATGATTATACCGACTTTGTAAATAAAGCTACTCAAGCAGATATTAAAACGGCGGTAGCTGCCGACATTTTGAGTTTGGTGAAATTGAAGGCGCCCGGAACAATGGGCGTTGATGTTGTCGTGGGAACAACGCAACGTTTTGGAATTCCACTGGGCTACGGAGGTCCACATGCGGCGTTTTTTGCGACGAGAGAATCCTATAAACGAGAAATTCCGGGAAGAATAATCGGGGTGACCAAAGATATGGACGGTAACCGTGCGTTGCGGATGGCGTTACAAACCCGTGAACAACATATAAAACGCGATAAAGCGACTTCCAATATTTGTACGGCTCAAGTTTTGTTGGCGGTAATGGCGAGTATGTACGCAGTTTATCACGGTCCAAAAGGCTTGAAATATATTGCCGATAAAGTGCATTCATCCGCGGTGGAACTTTCTGATAAGTTGAAAAAGATGGGTTTGACACAAATCAATTCGCTTTTTTTCGATACCATTCAAATCAAGGCCAATGCTTCAAAAGTGAAAGCTGTTGCGGAAAATAGGGAAATCAATTTTTATTATCCAGACTCCGAAACGGTTTCCATTTCCTTGCACGAAGCAACTTCCATTTCAGATTTGAATGAAATACTTTCCGTTTTTGCTGAGGTTTCAGGCGCAAAAATGGATGAAATTTCCAATTTGGATAAAGATATTTTGGATAATTCCGTTCTAAAAAGGACCACTCCTTTTATGACCGGAGAAGTGTTCAATAAATACCATTCGGAAACGGAATTAATGCGCTACATCAAAAGACTGGAGCGCAAAGATTTGTCCCTCAATCATTCCATGATTGCGTTGGGATCTTGCACCATGAAATTGAATGCGGCCTCGGAAATGTTACCCTTGAGCGATCCACAATGGGGGAATATCCACCCGTTTGTTCCGATAGAGCAAGCCGAAGGCTATCAAATCGTATTGAAAAAATTGGAAGCTCAGCTCACAGAAATAACCGGATTTGCAGCTACATCTCTGCAACCGAATTCCGGCGCACAGGGTGAATTTACCGGACTGATGATGATCGGTGCTTATCACGAATCGCGCGGCGAAACACATCGAAATATTTGTTTGATCCCATCTTCGGCTCACGGTACGAATCCAGCGAGTGCCGTCATGGCCGGAATGAAAGTGGTGGTGACGAAAGCCACCGAAACCGGAAATATAGATGTGGAAGATTTGCGTGAAAAGGCCATCAAACACAAAGATAGTTTGGCTGCTTTGATGATTACCTATCCTTCTACACATGGTGTTTTTGAATCGGCAATCAAGGAAATCATTCAAATTATCCATAATAATGGCGGACAGGTTTATATGGACGGCGCCAATATGAACGCACAAGTTGGCTTGACGAACCCAGGAATCATTGGCGCAGATGTTTGTCATCTCAATTTGCACAAAACCTTTGCAATTCCGCATGGAGGTGGAGGGCCAGGCGTTGGACCTATTTGCGTAGCCGAACAATTGGTCCCATTTTTGCCTGGAAACCCTGTAATAAAAACGGGTGGAAAAAAAGCTATCACCTCCATTTCCGCCGCGCCTTGGGGTTCATCATTGGTCTGCTTGATCTCTTATGCGTATATTTCCATGTTAGGAGCGAAAGGTCTAAAGGCTGCCACTGAAAACGCGATTTTGAATGCCAATTACGTTAAACAACGTTTGGATGAGCATTTCAAAACCTTATATTCTGGGGAATGCGGAAGGGCCGCACACGAAATGATTCTGGATTGCCGACCTTTTAAAGAAAAGGGAATTGAAGTGGTGGATATCGCAAAACGTCTGATCGATTATGGTTTTCATGCGCCCACAGTTTCTTTTCCGGTCGCTGGCACATTGATGATCGAACCTACTGAAAGCGAAAGCAAAGCGGAACTGGACCGGTTCTGCGATGCAATGATTGCTATTGGAAACGAGATCCGAAATCTTTCCAAAGAGAAAAGTGATAATCTATTGAAAAATGCACCGCACACCATGGGAATGTTGACTTCCGACAGTTGGGAATTTTCGTATTCGCGAAAAGAGGCGGCATTTCCATTGGCATTTATTTCAGAAAATAAATTTTGGCCGAGCGTTCGACGTGTGGATGATGCTTATGGCGACCGAAACTTGGTTTGTACCTGTGCGCCCACTGAGGCATATATGGAGGAAGCTTGAAATGTTAACTAGGGAAATGAATTCTAATTTTGAAAGTAAAAATAGTTTCTTATCTTATTTCCCTGATAGAATGATGCGGGTTTTTAAAAATTTCTATTTTTACAGAACGGTAAAAGATGTATATTGGCATAATTTTATAAGATATGAATAGCAAAATCACAGGTACCGGAAGTTATATTCCTGGAAGTATCGAAGCCAATAAGGCTTTTCGGAACCATAGGTTTTATAATATCGATGGCTCTGAATTTGAAAATGATATTGAAACTATTATTTCGAAATTCAAAGCCATTACGGGTATTGCCGAACGTCGATATGTTTCCAAAGAATTGACCACTTCCGATATTGCTTTTTTTGCAGCGGAAAAAGCATTGAAATCTTCTAAAATAGATGCCGAAGAACTTGATTATATTATTGTGGCACAAAATTTTGGCGATGTGAAACACAATACCATTCAGAGTGACATGGTGCCTAGCATTGCTACGCGCGTGAAACATAAATTGAAAATAAAAAACCCAAAATGTGTCGCGTATGATGTGATTTTTGGTTGTCCAGGATGGGTGGAAGGTAGCATCCAAGCGCATGCATTTATGAAATCAGGAATGGCCAAAAAATGTCTGGTCATTGGTGCTGAAACGCTTTCTAGGGTGGTCGATAAAAACGATCGGGATTCCATGATTTATTCCGATGGTGCAGGAGCTGCGGTTTGGGAAATGGTGGAAGAGGAAGGGGGAATTTTATCCTGCGAATCGGCAACGCATGCTTTGAATGAAGCCAATTATATTTTCTTTGGGAAAAGCTATAAAGAAGGTTCTTCAGAAGATATCCGTTATATGAAAATGCATGGTCGGAAGATTTATAATTTTGCGCTCACGCATGTTCCATCAGCGATGAAATTGGCAATGATTAAAGCTGGTGTGGAAATAGGGGAGGTGAAAAAGATTTTTATTCACCAAGCAAATCAAAAAATGGATGAGGCGATCGTGGAACGTTTCTACGAATTATACGATCAAAAACCGCCAAAGGAAATCATGCCGATGAGTATTGCCAAATTAGGCAATAGTAGTGTGGCCACGGTTCCAACTTTATACGATCTCTTTCTTCACGGGGAATTCAAAAATCAACGCTTGGAAAAAGGCGATATCATTATTTTCGCCAGCGTGGGCGCGGGAATGAATATCAATACGATTGTGTACCAATATTAGGCCGAAAAAACAATTATCCAGATTTTTCTAATTCATTGAATTCCTCAAGAAGAAACCCCTGATTTAGTTTTTGCCATTTTTACGTTCGCTATAAATTGGTCGAACAAATAATTTGCATCGTGTGGCCCCGGACCTGCTTCTGGATGATATTGCACGGAGAAACAGTTTTTGTGTTTCATGCGCAAACCGGCAACGGTGTGATCGTTTAGGTGCAGATGGGTAATCTCAATATCCTTATTGGCCTCGGTTGCTTCCCGATTAATCGAAAATCCGTGGTTTTGTGATGTAATTTTCCCTTTTCCGGTGATTAAGTTTTTCACGGGATGATTGATCCCGCGGTGGCCTTGATGCATTTTGTAGGTGGGAATCCCATTTGCCAAAGCAATCAACTGGTGACCCAAACAAATTCCAAACAAAGGAAGATCTCGTCGGATAATCTCTTTGGTCAGTTCGATAGCACTTTTCAAAGGTTCCGGATCACCGGGGCCGTTGGAAAGAAAATATCCGTCTGGTTCAAATTCTGACATTTCCTCGAACGTACTATCATAAGGGAAAACTTTTATGTAACATCCTTTCTCGGCAAGGTTTCGTAAAATATTTTTCTTGATGCCTACATCGAGTGCCGAGATTCTGTATGTAGCATCTTTTTCGCCCACAAAATAGGCCTCTGAAGTGGAAACTTTGGATGCCAGTTCCAAACCATCCATATTGGGAACTTTGGTCAGTTCCTTTTTTAATTGTTGGATATTATTTACTCTTGTGGAAATCACGGCATTCATCACGCCATTTTCACGGATATGTCGAACTAAAGCTCGGGTATCGATGTCTGAAATGGCGAATAAATGGTTTTTTTTCAAAAATTCTTCTAACGATAAATCGGCGGTACTTCGTGAAGTTTCATAGCTAAAATTTTTACAAACAAGACCCGAAATTTTGATGCCATCAGATTCATTTTCTTGGTTGTTGGTGCCATAATTCCCGATATGGGCATTTGTGGTCACCAGAATTTGTCCAAAATAGGATGGATCGGTGAAAATTTCTTGGTAGCCCGTCATTCCGGTATTGAAGCATACTTCCCCAAAAGCACTTTCCCCGGAAATATCCGGATTTCCCACAGCTTTTCCGTGAAAAATCGTGCCGTCCGCGAGTAGAAGAATCGCTTTTTGGCGTTGTTGGTATTTCATTTACGATTTTAGGGCAAAAATAGACAAAAAACAGGAAGTAGGCAATGAAATTCAGAAGGGTAAAAAGCAATATTAAATTTTAGCGATTTCACCCTTGGGCAGAAGTTATATAGATGAAATTATTCTTTTGAAGCGGAAATTGGTTAGCAAAATATTAGATCAAAATTCTCTTTTTCCACGCAATAAATTCGCTATTATATTTCTTCAAATAGATCTGCGGTTATGAAAATCCAATCGCATCGGGATTCTGCTGTCTCTAAGAGGAATAATATTGGATAAAAAAAAAGGATAAACTGAAACAGAATATCCTTTTTTAGAATGTGAGATGAAAAAAATAGGTGTTTAGGCTTTGTCCCCGTTTTCGTCTTTTGGATCTTTTTTTTCTTTTTTCGTTTCTTTCGCATCAGCAGTTTTTGTTTTTGTTTTTGCGGTTTCTGATTTCTCAGTCGTATTTTCTGCTGTTGCTTCGGAAGCTTTGGGTTTTCCGCCGCGTCGGCTTCGTCGCGTGGTTTTCTTGGTTTCGGATTTTCCTGCTTTGTACAGTTCATTATAATCCACCAATTCGATCATCGCCATATCGGCATTGTCACCCAAACGGTTGCCCAATTTGATGACCCGGGTATATCCTCCTGGTCTATCGCCAACTTTAGCGGACACTTCCCTGAAAAGTTCGGTCACGGCTTCTTTTTGTCGCAATTTGGCAAAAACCAAACGGCGGTTGTGAGTAGTGTCTTCCTTAGATTTGGTGACAATAGGTTCCACGAATTGTTTCAAAGCTTTTGCCTTGGCAACGGTGGTATTGATTCTTTTATGCTCAATTAGGGAACACGCCATGTTTGCAAGCATCGATTTCCGATGGGCTGTTTTTCGTCCTAAGTGATTTATCTTTTTTCCGTGTCTCATTTTTATTAGATGTTAGAAGTGCGATATTAGATGTAAGATTCTCTTAAGTCTTAAGTCTTACATCTAATAGCTCAAATCTATATTAGTCTTTGTCCAGTTTATATTTTGAAAGGTCCATTCCGAAATTCAATCCTTTGTTGATGACCAATTCTTCAAGTTCGGTCAAAGATTTTTTTCCGAAATTGCGGAATTTCATCAAATCATTTTTGTTGTAAGAAACCAATTCACCAAGAGTTTCAACCTCGGCGGCTTTCAAACAGTTTAGGGCGCGTACAGAAAGGTCCATATCCACCAATTTGGTTTTCAGCAATTGGCGCATGTGAAGGGATTCCTCGTCGTATGTTTCTGTTTGGGCAATTTCATCGGCCTCCAACGTGATGCGTTCATCTGAGAACAACATAAAATGGTGGATCAATGTTTTTGCCGCTTCTGTCAACGCTTCTTTCGGATGTACGGAACCATCGGTGCTTATTTCAAAAACCAATTTTTCATAATCGGTTTTTTGTTCGACCCTAAAGTTTTCGATGCTATATTTCACATTTTTGATGGGCGTATAGATCGAATCCACGAAAATTGTTCCCAAAGCGGCATTTGGTTTTCTGTTTTCTTCCGCCGGAACATATCCTCTTCCTTTTTCAATGGAAATTTCCATGTTGAGGTTCACCTTTTTTTCTAGGTTGCAGATTACCAAATCTGGGTTTAGCACTTGAAAACCAGAAATGAATTTTTGAAAATCCCCGGCAGTTAACTGGGTTTTTCCAGAAACCGCGATGGTCACGGTTTCATTGTCTATTTCGTTTATTTGTCGTTTGAAGCGAACTTGTTTCAAATTCAAAATAATTTCCGTTACATCTTCCACCACACCCGAAATCGTGGAAAATTCGTGATCTACTCCCTCAAGGCGCAAGGAGGTGATCGCAAAACCTTCCAAGGAAGACAATAGCACCCTTCGCAAGGCGTTGCCTATTGTCAGTCCATAACCGGGCTCCAAGGGACGGAATTCAAATTTCCCCTCGAAATCGGTCGATTCGATCATTATAACTTTGTCGGGCTTCTGAAAATTTAATATGGCCATATTTATGAGTCTGTCAATTAATTATTTCGAATATAATTCGACGATGAGTTGTTCATTTATGTTTTCTGGAATTTGGATACGGGAAGGAACGGTTACATAGGTTCCTTCTTTCTTTTCTGAATTCCAGGTAATCCATTCGTAAACACTGCTGTTATTTGCAAGTGATTGTTGAATGGCCTCCAAAGATTTTGATTTGTTGCGGACGCCAATAACATCGCCGGCGTTCAATTGGTAGGAGGAAATGTTCACGATTTCGCCGTTCACTGTGATGTGACGATGCGAAACCAATTGTCTGGCACCACGCCGCGATGGCGCAATACCCATCCGGTAAACAACATTGTCCAAGCGAGATTCGCAAAGTTGCAACAAAACTTCCCCGGTAATTCCTGGGGCACGAGTGGCTTTTTCGAACATGTTCTTGAACTGGCGTTCTAAAATTCCGTAGCTGTATTTCGCTTTTTGTTTTTCTGTTAGCTGAATCGAATACTCGGATTTTTTGCCACGACGACGGTTGTTTCCGTGTTGGCCGGGAGGGTAGTTTCTTTTTTCAAAGGCTTTATCCTCGCCGAAAATCGCTTCCCCGAATTTACGGGCTATTTTGGTTTGTGGACCGGTATATCTTGCCATGTTTTGTTTTTTTTTGAAGGGGATTATGAATTAAGGTCTAGTCCTTCGATAATCGTTTTCCTTCAGTCTGGTTTATACTTATTGATTTATGATTAACGATTTGAAATTAACGATTTGTGGAATTTTATATCCAAAATCGTTGATTACTGAAATCTTATACTCTTCTCCTTTTTGGAGGTCGGCATCCGTTGTGCGCCATTGGCGTGACATCGATAATTTCGGTCACTTCAATTCCCGCATTGTGCAAAGATCGGATGGCAGATTCCCTACCATTTCCCGGGCCTTTCACATATACTTTAACCTTGCGCAAACCTGCATCATGGGCAACTTTGGAAGCGTCTTCCGCGGCCAATTGAGCTGCATAAGGAGTGTTCTTTTTACTGCCCCTAAAACCCATTTTTCCCGCTGAAGACCAGGAGATCACATCACCGTTTTTGTTGGTCAACGATACAATAATGTTGTTGAAAGATGCCGAAACGTGGGCTTCTCCATAAGACTCAACAATTACCTTACGTTTTTTGGTTGTTGACTTTGCCATAATCCTTGTTATTTAGTTGCCTTTTTCTTGTTGGCAATTGTTTTTCTTTTTCCTTTTCGGGTACGAGAGTTGTTTTTTGTACGTTGCCCGCGCAATGGAAGTCCGGATCTGTGCCGGATTCCACGGTAACAACCAATGTCCATCAAACGTTTGATGTTCAGTTGTACTTCGGAACGCAATTCCCCTTCAATTTTGAAGTTGCCCACAGCTTCCCGGATCCTTCCGATTTCGTCATCGGTCCAGTCGGAAACTTTTGTGCTTTCATCTACATCAGCGCTTTTCAGGATTTTTTGGGCCCTACTCCTGCCGATTCCGAAGATATAGGTCAATGCTATAACTCCCCGTTTTTGTTTTGGTATATCTACACCTGCGATTCTTGCCATAATTTAGCCTTGTCTTTGTTTAAATCTAGGATTCTTTTTGTTAATGACGTAAAGCCGGCCTTTCCTGCGCACAATCTTGCACTCGGCACTTCTTTTCTTTACTGATGCTCTTACTTTCATTTTTGTTTGAATTTAAAGTTCAAGATTTCTGGAAATTGCAACTCATTTTCCGTGGATCTTTGTCTTTTATTTTTAACATTCTTTCTACAACCAACAATTTTTAACCTAATATCTATAGGTAATCCGCGCTTTGGATAAATCGTATGGGCTCATTTCTAATTTCACTTTGTCGCCCGGTAACAATTTTATATAATGCATCCGCATTTTTCCTGAAATATGCGCGGTCACGACATGGCCATTTTCCAGTTCAACACGGAACATGGCGTTGGACAACGCTTCAATGATTGTTCCATCTTGCTCTATTGCGGGTTGTTTTGCCATATTTATTAATTCATGATTCTGAATTCTGAATTCAAAATTTAGTTATGCTACTGCTTTTCGTTTTTTACCGGTTTTCATCAATCCATCGTAATGCCTGTTCAATAGGTAGGAATTTACTTGGTCGATGGTATCGATCGCTACACCTACCATAATCAACAAGGAGGTTCCTCCAAAAAACAGCGCAAACCCTGCTTGCACTCCTAAAAGGGATACGACAAACGCCGGGAAAATGGCGATCAGCGCGAGGAAAACGGATCCGGGCAATGTGATTTGGGACATGATTCTATCCAAAAATTCTCCTGTTTCGCCTCCTGGACGAATACCCGGAATGAACCCACCGCTATGCTTTAAATCGTCTGCCATTTTGTTCGTTGGAACGGTAATGGCCGTATAGAAATAGGTGAAAATGATGATTAATAGTGCGAAAACCACATTATACCAAAATCCGAAAATATCTTGAAAGGCTGCTGCAACTCCTTGTGCCGCATCGGAACTTGAAAGTCCGGCTACGGTTACTGGAATGAACATAAGTGCCTGCGCAAAAATAATCGGCATTACCCCAGAAGCATTCAATTTTAATGGAATAAACTGTCGTGCTCCACCAACATTTTTTTGGTATCCGCCAGCGGCATTTCTACGTGCATATTGCACGGGGATTTTGCGAACGGCCATTACCAACATTACGGAGGCAAAAATGATAGCAAACCAGATTACCAATTCAATTAGAACCATGATCAATCCACCGTTGGATTCCACTGTTCTCGCCAAGAATTCTTGAACAAAAGCCCGTGGCAACCTAGCGATAATACCAACCATAATCAATAGGGAGATTCCATTTCCAACTCCTTTGTCGGTAATTTTTTCACCTAACCACATTGCGAAAATACAGCCGGAGGTCAAAATAACTACGGAAGAAATAATGAACATAGTGGAACTTCCCAACAAGAAAGCTTCTTGTGGCAAAGTCCGATATAGGTTAATAATGTATCCCGGTCCTTGTACCAATGTAATTCCAATAGTCAACCATCGGGTAATTTGATTGATTCTTTTTTGTCCACTTTCGCCTTCTTTTTGTAGTTTTTGTAGGTAGGGAACAGCAATTCCCATCAATTGAACAACAATGGAAGCCGAAATATATGGCATGATTCCCAAGGCAAAAACGGATGCATTGGAGAAAGCGCCACCTGTAAATGCGTTCAACAAGCCCAATAAACCACTGTCAGTTTGGCTGGCCAAGTTGGAAAGCTGGGAAGCATCGATTCCCGGAAGCACTACTTGTGCGCCGAAACGATATACCAACAAGAGCCCAAGAGTCAGGATGATCCTGTTCTTGAGTTCTTCGATTTTCCAAATATTCTTTATGGTTTCAATGAATTTCATTCTCCGTTGATTAAAGGGTTACCGCTTCTCCACCAGCAGCTTCAATAGCTTGCTTTGCAGATGCGGTAAATTTGTGGGCAGATATGTTCAACTTCGCTTTCAATTCGCCTCTCCCCAATATCTTTACCATTTCATTTTTTCGTGCCAAACGGTTTTCTATAAAAACCTGCATGTCCACTTGATCAGTGATTCTTCCTTCATCAACAAGGGATTGTAGCACATCTAGATTGATAACCTGATATTCTTTCCGGTTGATATTGGTAAAACCAAATTTTGGAACCCGGCGTTGAAGTGGCATTTGCCCACCTTCAAATCCAAATTTTTTGGAATACCCCGAACGTGATTTAGCTCCTTTATGTCCACGGGTGGCAGTTCCGCCTTTCCCAGAGCCTTGTCCGCGGCCTATTCGTTTGCCTTCGTTTTTAACAGAACCTTTTGCTGGCTGTAAATTGTGTAATTCCATCTATATTGTTATTTCGTTTCCATGGAAACTAAATGTTGAACTTTGCGTACCATGCCCAAGATGTTCGGAGTATCTTCGTGAACAACGGTTTGCCCTATTTTTTTAAGACCCAACGCTTCCAATGTGCGTTTCTGGTTTTGTGTGCGTTTGATGGCACTTTTTATCTTGGTTACTTCGATCTTTCCCATCTTTCTTGAATTATCCGTTAAAAACTTTGTCCAATGAAACACCGCGTTGTTTGGCCACTGTTTCGGCGCTACGCATTTGTAATAGAGCGTCAAAAGTAGCTTTTACCACGTTGTGAGGGTTTGATGAACCTTGGTTTTTTGACAATACGTCATGAACGCCCACAGATTCCAATACCGCGCGAATTGGACCTCCGGCAATTACTCCAGTACCAGTGGCTGCTGGAAGCAACAATACCCTTGCTCCGCCATATTTACCTTTTTGTTCATGTGGAAGGGTTCTTTTGTCCAAAGGAATACGTACCAAATTCTTTTTGGCATCCTCTATTCCCTTTGCGATGGCTTCGGCAACTTCTTTTGATTTGCCCAATCCTTGTCCCACGACTCCGTTTTCGTCACCTACAACCACAATGGCCGAAAATCCGAAGGCACGGCCACCTTTTGTTACTTTGGTAACACGTTGTACGCCAACCAATCGATCTTTGAGATCCAATCCACTTGGTTTGACAAGTTCTACGTTTTTATAATCTTGATACATATCTTTTTAGAATTTTAGTCCTCCTTCGCGAGCACCGTCTGCCAATGATTTAACCCTTCCGTGATACAAATATCCGCCCCTATCAAAGGCTACGGCATCGATTCCGGCTTTTTTTGCTTTTTCTGCGATAGCTTTTCCTACGGAGGAGGCAACCTCAACTTTGCTGCCTTCCACAGTGATAGTAGTGTCTCGGGAAGAAGCCGCAACAAGGGTCGTTCCATCAAGGTCGTTCACTATCTGTGCATAAATTTCTTTATTGCTTCTATAAACCGACAAACGTGGACGTTCTGGTGTGCCCAACACGTTTTTGCGGATCCTTTTGCGGATTTTTGCTCTTCTTTTTTCTTTTGAAAATGCCATAATTACATTTATTAAGCTGATTTACCTGCTTTTCTCCTTAATTGTTCCCCTACGAATTTGATACCTTTTCCTTTGTAAGGTTCTGGTTTTCTGAAGGAACGAATTTTCGCTGCCACTTGTCCTACCAACTGTTTGTCGAAGGATTTCAATTTTACTAAAGGATTTTTTCCTTTTTCTGAAAGTGTTTCCACATTTACTTCGGGCGGCAAATTTAATACAATGTTGTGGGAAAACCCAACGGCTATGTCCAATTTTTGTCCTTGATTGCTAGCTCGGTATCCAACGCCTACCAATTCCAACTCTTTTGTCCAACCTTTGGATACGCCTTCAATCATATTATAGATCAAAGAGCGGTATAATCCGTGTTTGGATTTTATGTCTTTTTTTTCGGAAGAACGTTCCAGAATCACTTCCCCGTCTTCGATTTTAATGTCGATATCGCTATATTCTTGGGTTAATTCGCCCAATTTTCCTTTTACCGTGATGATCCCGTCCTTGATGTCAACAGAGACACCTTCTGGAATTACTACGGGACTTTTACCTATTCGTGACATTTCTTTCGTCTTTTATATTAATAAACGTAGCAAAGTACTTCCCCACCAACTTTTTCTTTCTTGGCTTGTTTGCCCGTCATTACTCCGTGAGAAGTAGAAACGATGGCAATACCAAGTCCGTTTAGGATCCGTGGCAAACTATCTGCTCCAGAATATTTTCGCAATCCCGGTTTACTGATGCGTTGAATCTTTTTGATTACTGGATCTTTCGTGCTTTTGTCGTACTTCAGTGCTATTTTGATGCTTCCTTGAACGGTGTTATCTTCAAATTTGTAACTAAGGATATATCCTTGGTCAAACAAAATTTTGGTGATTTCCTTTTTTAAATTGGAAGCGGGAATTTCAACAACCCGGTGGTTTGCGGCTACCGCATTCCTAATTCTTGTCAAATAATCTGCAATAGGATCTGTGTTCATTTATTTTGATTTGTGGATGTGGTTTTCTCCCGATAGCTATCGGGGGAACCTGCAACCTGTTTATGTTTTTTTTACCAACTAGCTTTTGTAACACCTGGAATAAGGCCTTGATTTGCCATTTCCCTGAAAGTTACCCGCGATAGTCCGAATTGTCTCATATATCCCTTGGGTCTTCCTGTCAGTTTGCATCGGTTGTGAAGGCGTACCGGGGAAGCGTTTTTTGGCAATTTTTGCAATCCTTCATAATCGCCGGCTTCTTTCAAAGCTTTGCGTTTTTCGGCATATTTTTTTACCGTTTTTTCCCTTTTCACCTCACGGGCTTTCATTGATTCTTTGGCCATAATTAATTCTTTTTGAAAGGTAACCCTAGTTCAGTTAACAATGATTTTGCTTCTTTATCGGTTTCTGCGGTGGTCACAATGGTGATGTCCATTCCGGAGATCCTGTTAATTTTGTCGATGTTTATTTCGGGGAAAATAATCTGCTCCGTTACACCTAAATTGTAGTTTCCTCGTCCGTCGAAACCAGTGGCTTTAATTCCCCGGAAATCCCTGACACGTGGAAGTGCCAATGTTACCAATCTATCCAAAAATTCGTACATACGTTGTCCGCGTAAAGTCACTTTGGCGCCAATGGGCATTCCTTTTCGCAATTTGAAGGCCGCAACATCTTTCTTGGAAATTGTTGAAACCGCTTTTTGACCGGTGATGGTGGTCAATTCTTCAACTGCGTGGTCAATCAATTTCTTGTCCGCCACAGCTGCGCCAACACCTTTGCTTATCACAATTTTGGAAAGTTTGGGAACTTCCATAAGGTTATTGTAGCTGAATTCTTCCGTAAGGGCGGGAATGATCCGTTCTTGGTATTCTTGTTTAAGTCTTGGTGCGTAGGTCATAACTATATTACTTCATTGGTTTTTTTGGAAAACCGTACTTTCTTTTCGTCTTCTGTTCGATAGCCGATCTTGGAGGCATTTCCCTTTTTGTCGATCAATGACAAATTGGAAATATGTATAGCAGCTTCTTTTTTCACTATTCCTCCTTGAGGATTGGAAGCACTAGGTTTCTCGTGTTTCGAAATGATGTTCACACCTTCCACGATAGCCTTGTTTTTTTCTGTGAAGATCACATGCACTTTTCCCTCTTGACCTTTATGGTCACCAGCGGTTACGCGCACTTTGTCTCCGGTTTTTATTTTGAGTTTTGTCATTTCTTCTGTATTAAAGCACCTCTGGCGCCAATGATACGATCTTCATAAATTGTTTGTCGCGAAGTTCGCGGGCAACGGGGCCGAAAACGCGGGTTCCTCTCATTTCCCCTGTGGGGGTTAAAAGAACACAGGCGTTGTCATCGAAGCGGATATAAGATCCATCTGGTCTGCGCACTTCTTTGCGGGTACGAACAACTACGGCAGTGGATACCTCTCCTTTTTTTATACCTCCGTTGGGGGTGGCCTCTTTTACGCTGACAACGATTTTGTCGCCAACAGAAGCATATCTTCTTTTTGTGCCGCCCAAAACACGAATGGTCAAAACTTCTTTTGCCCCGGTATTGTCGGCTACCCTTAGTCTAGACTCTTGTTGTACCATTATTTCGCTCTTTCAATGATTTCTACTAATCTCCAACATTTCGATTTGCTCAAAGGGCGTGTTTCCATAATTCGGACGGTATCGCCTTCGTTGCAGTCATTTTTCTCGTCGTGCGCCACGTATTTTTTCGTTTTCAAAACGAATTTACCATACATGGGGTGTTTCATTTTTTTCACCTCGGAAACCACGATTGATTTCGTCATTTTATTACTGGTGACAACACCTATACGCTCTTTTCTTAAATTTCTTTTTTCCATCGTAAGGATTATTGTAATTCCCTTTTAGTTATTTCTGTTGCAAGGCGCGCAATGGATTTTCTAACGGCCCGTAGCTGGATCGGATTTTCCAATGGCGTGACCGCGTGGGCCATTTTCAGGTCTGAATAAGACTTTTTGGTCCTACCAAGTGTTTCCTGTAATTCCGCATCGGATAATTTCTGTACTTCTGTTTGTTTCATGTTGTCATTTCTATATTAAGGGGATTCTTGGAAAAATATCCTTCTAAACTGCCGGATATTCCTGTGGGTTTTCGCCCTTATTCCTGATAATCCCTGGCGACAATAAATTTTGTTTTTACGGGCAATTTCTGTGCGGCCAAGCGCAAAGCTTCTTTGGCAATGTTCAATGGAACGCCCCCAACTTCAAAAAGCATTCTTCCGGGCAACACACATGCTACCCAATATTCCACGGCTCCTTTTCCTTTCCCCATCCGTACTTCCAATGGTTTTTTGGTGATCGGTTTGTCTGGGAAAATTTTTATCCACAAAGCTCCTTCCCTTTTCATATATCGTGTGGCGGCAATACGGGCAGCTTCAATTTGCCGTGCGGTCACAAAACTGGTATCCAAAGATTTTATTCCAAAGGTTCCATTGGAAAGTCGGTGCCCCCTTGTGGCGATTCCTTTCATGCGGCCTTTTTGCTGCTTGCGGTATTTTGTTCTTTTAGGCTGTAACATTTCTCTTTCTTTAAAAAATTACTTTCTACGACGTGCTTTGTTGCCACCTCGTCCGGCTCCTGATTTTCCACCTCCACCTTGTTTTTTGGTGGACATTCCCACCAAAGGGGAGAGGTCCCTTTTGCCATATACTTCGCCTTTCATGATCCAAACTTTCACACCTAATTTACCATAAGTGGTTTGGGCTTCGACCAAGGCATAATCGATATCAGCCCTAAAAGTCGATAGTGGAATACGTCCGTCTTTATAAGATTCGTCGCGCGCCATTTCAGCTCCGTTCAAACGACCTGAGATTTGGATTTTAATTCCTTCAGCGTTCATACGCATAGCAGCGGTGATCGCCATTTTTATGGCGCGGCGATAGGAAATACGATTTTCAATTTGACGGGCAACGCTTGCTCCCACCAAAAAAGCGTCCAATTCAGGTCTTTTGATTTCAAAGATGTTAATTTGAACTTCTTTGTCGGTGATTTTTTTAAGCTCTTCTTTCAACTTGTCAACTTCCTGTCCGCCTTTCCCGATGATAATTCCCGGTCTTGCGGTGGTGATGGTAATGGTCACAAGTTTCAAGGTTCGCTCAATGATAATTCTGGACACGCTTGCTTTTGACAAACGAGCATGTATGTATTTTCTGATTTTATCGTCTTCGGCCAATTTATCGCCGTAGTCGTTTCCTCCGTACCAGTTGGATTCCCAACCTCTAATGATACCAAGCCTATTCCCGATTGGATTTGTTTTCTGTCCCATATCTTAGCTTTGTGTATTGTTTTTGGCTCCCAGCACCAATGTTATGTGGTTGGACCTTTTTCTAATTCTGTGCGCGCGTCCTTGTGGTGCGGGCCGAAGTCTTTTCAACATACTTCCACCGTCCACACGGATTTCTTGTACGAACAATTCTGCTTCTTCCATATTGGCTTCCTCATTTTTGGCCTGCCAATTGGCGAGCGCGGAAATCAACAATTTTTCCAAGCGCCGTGAAGATTCTTTTGAACTGAATTTCAATATATGTAGTGCCCTTTCCACTTTTTGACCGCGAACCAAATCCGCCATAAGACGCATTTTTCGGGGTGAAGTAGGGCAGTTGTTCAATTTTGCAAAAGCTACTTGCTTTTTAGCTTCTTTTATTTGCTCTGCTCTTTCTCTTTTACGAACTCCCATAGCTTATTTTTTACCTTTGTTTTTAGCGCCAGCATGTCCACGGAAAGAACGTGTTGGTGAAAATTCGCCCAACTTGTGGCCCACCATGTTTTCGGTTACAAAAACCGGAACAAACTGTCTTCCGTTGTGCACTCCGAATGTTTGACCCACGAAATCTGGGGTGATCATTGAGGCCCTAGACCAAGTTTTGATCACAGATTTCTTGTTGGACTCAATATTCTGGGCAACTTTTTTCTCTAATTTATAATGAACGTAAGGTCCTTTTTTTAATGAACGTGCCATATCTTATTTATTTCTTTCTACGTTCTACAATATATTTATTACTTGCCTTGGTCTTGGTACGGGTTCTGTATCCTTTAGCAGGAATACCATTTCTTGACCTTGGGTGTCCTCCGGAAGCTTTTCCTTCACCACCACCCATTGGGTGATCGACAGGGTTCATCACTACCGGTCTGGTTCGCGGCCTTCTTCCCAACCATCTGCTTCGTCCCGCTTTACCGGAAACAAGCAATTGATGTTCGCTATTGGAAACGGCGCCGATGGTGGCCATACAAGTCACCAAGATCAGCCGTATTTCGCCGGAAGGTAATTTTACGGTCGCATATTTTCCGTCCCTTGCCAATAATTGGGCAAAAGTTCCAGCACTACGGGCCATTATGGCACCTTGCTCTGGGCGAAGTTCTATACAAGAAATGATGGTTCCCAATGGAATTTGGGACAGTGGCATCGCGTTTCCGATTTCGGTGGCAATATCTGTTTCCCCTGAAGTGAGGTTTTGACCTACTTGGAGTCCACTTTGCGCAATGATATATCTTTTTTCGCCATCTTGATAGTTCAAAAGGGCAATAAAAGCTGTTCTGTTCGGGTCGTATTGAATCGAGGCAACGGTAGCGGGAATACCCGGTTTGTTGCGTTTGAAATCGATAATGCGATAACGTTTTTTATGCCCACCGCCAATATAGCGCATGGTCATTTTTCCTTGACTGTTTCTACCTCCAGATCTTTTTTTCGGAGCAAGCAAGCTTTTCTCCGGCTTATCAGTAGTAATGGCGTCAAACCCGTTTACTACTCTAAATCGCTGACCTGGGGTGATTGGTTTTAATTTTCTAACCGACATTTTTTGGTCTTAAATATTAGTATATAAATCAATTGTATCACCTTCCGCCACCTGTACGATTGCTTTTTTGAAAGCGCTCGTTTTACCAGTGACCGCACCCGTTTTTGTAAACTTGGTTTTGCGGTCCGGACGGACGTTCATTGTGCGAACCTTTGTAACCGAAACCCCATACACGGCTTCCACCGCGTCTTTGATTTGGATTTTGTTCGCATTCGTTTTCACCATAAACGTAAAGCGGTTTCTCAACTCGCTATCATTGGTGGCTTTTTCCGTAATAATAGGTTTTATTAAGATGCTCATAACGTTTATTTGCTCAAATTCATTTCAATTTCTTTCAAAGAACCTTCCAGAAGCACTAAATTACTGGTGTGTAAAATTTTGTAAGTGCTTAATTCAGCGTGAGTTATCACTTGAGATTTCTTCAAATTGCGAGATGACAAATATACATTTTTATTTGAACCGCCCAACACAAACAATGATTTTTTATTATCAATTCCGAGGCCTTTCAAAACATCGATAAAATTCTTGGTTTTTGGCGTGTCGAATTCGAAGTCTTCCAAAACGATAATGGCATTTTCCTTTGCCTTTTGGCTTAGGGCTGAACGGCGTGCCAAACGTTTTAATTCTTTGTTCAATTTAAAACCGTGATTTCTCGGGCGGGGGCCAAATACGCGTCCACCACCTTTAAAAATCGGTGATTTGATGCTTCCTGCACGAGCCGTTCCGGTTCCTTTTTGTTTCTTGATTTTTCTGGTACTTCCAGCGATTTCTGCACGCTCTTTTGATTTGTGCGTTCCTTGGCGCTGATTTGCCAAATATTGTTTCACATCCAAATAAACGGCGTGATTGTTGGGTTCTATTCCAAAAACAGCATCTGAAAGATCGACCTTTCTTCCTGTTTCTTTTCCTTTGATGTCTATTACTATTGCTTCCATTACTTCTCGATGATTATAAAAGCGTTTTTATGGCCGGGAACACATCCTTTCACCACTAGTAAATTCTTTTCAGGAACTACTTTCAACACTCTTAAGTTTTGAACTTTCACTCGCTCATTTCCCATTTGACCAGCCATTCGCATTCCCTTGAACACTCGGGCCGGATAAGAAGCAGCACCGATGGAACCCGGGGCCCGTAATCGGTTGTGCTGTCCGTGGGTGGCTTGGCCGACCCCAGCAAATCCGTGACGTTTTACAACGCCTTGGAAACCTTTTCCTTTTGAAGTTCCTGCCACATCTACAAATTCTCCTTCTTTGAAGTGGTCAACAGTAATACTGTCTCCCAATTTGTAATCTGCTACAAATTTCTGTTCTCCTACATGTTCCCGGAATTCAACGACTTTTTTCTTTCCTACCGTTCCAGCTTTCTTAAAGTGACCTGTGGCCGCGTTGGTGGTTCGGTTGGTTTTTTTGTCATCGAAACCAAGTTGTAGGGCTGCATACCCGTCAAACTCTTCGGTTCTGACTTGGGTAACCACGCATGGTCCTGCTTCAATGACGGTACAAGGAATGTTTTTCCCGTTCTCGTCAAAAATGCTGGTCATGCCAATTTTTCTTCCTATTAACCCAGACATAATTAGATATTAGATTAAAGATTAGAGATATTAGATTTCAGGCTTTCCGAAAAATTATCTTTCCTCCATTATTAATTGTGGCAGTTGTTTAAATTTCGAATATTCAGAACTGCTCACTGAATACCGATTTGTATAAAAAAAGGGTCAAAAAATACTTCAACCCTTGAATGTATTTTTACCGTTTTTCCTTCGCTCGAAGCTCCGGACATGTTTCAATTCAAAATTCAAAATTCTGAATTAATTATACCTTGATCTCTACTTCGACCCCGCTAGGTAATTCCAGTTTCATCAATGCATCAATGGTTTTTGATGAAGAACTGTAAATATCGAGCAAGCGTTTGTAAGAGCACAACTGAAACTGTTCCCTTGATTTTTTGTTCACGTGCGGTGAACGTAAAACAGTGAATATTTTTTTATGCGTTGGCAAGGGAATTGGACCTGTTACCACAGCACCGGTTGTTTTCACGGTTTTCACGATCTTTTCGGCAGATTTGTCCACCAAGTTGTGATCGTATGATTTCAATTTTATTCTTATTTTCTGGCTCATGTTCTTGCGATTAATCGTTTGCTCCTTTAGCTGCTTTTATCACTTGTTCGGAAATATTCGAAGGCGTTTCGGCATAATGTGAAAATTCCATTGTTGAAGTGGCCCTTCCTGAAGACAAGGTTCTTAGGGTAGTGACATATCCAAACATTTCGGACAATGGCACTTCCACCTTGATGATTTTAGCGCCAGATCGGTCGGACATGTCGTTCACTTGTCCGCGTCGTCGGTTCAAATCGCCAACAATATCCCCCATATAATCTTCTGGGGTAACCACTTCCATTTTCATAATTGGTTCCAAAATGATGGCGCCGGCGCTCTTTGCAGCCGCCCTGTATCCCATTTTTGCGGCCAATTCAAAAGACAGTTGATCCGAATCCACGGCGTGGAAAGATCCGTCTTTCAAGGTGATTTTTAGCGAATCCATTTGGAAACCGGCCAAAGGACCGTTTTTCATGGATTCTTTGAAGCCTTTTTCCACGGAAGGAATAAATTCTTTCGGAATCCGGCCTCCTTTGACTTGATCCACAAATTGCAAACCTGTTCCTTCAAAATCAGAATCTATAGGACCCATTTCGAAAATAATATCCCCAAATTTACCGCGTCCACCTGATTGCTTTTTGTAAATCTCACGGTGGCTTGTACTTTTGGTAACGGCTTCTTTGTATTCTACTTGAGGTTCCCCTTCGTTCACTTCTACTTTAAATTCCCTTCTCAAACGATCAACAAGGATTTCCAAGTGAAGTTCGCCCATTCCAGAAATAATAGTTTGACCGGAAACTTCATCGGTTTTCACCACAAATGTTGGATCTTCTTCTGCGAGTTTGGCCAAGGCCATTCCCATCTTATCCACATCGGCTTTTGTTTTTGGTTCTACCGCAATACCAATTACCGGTGCAGGAAATGACATGGATTCCAAAACGATAGGATGTTTTAGGTCGGTCAGCGTGTCACCTGTTTTTATGTCTTTGAAACCTACCGCAGCACCAATATCACCGGCCTCAATAAAATCGATCGGTTCTTGTTTATTGGAGTGCATTTGGTACATTCTTGAAATGCGTTCTTTTTTGCCGGAACGGTTGTTCAAAATATAAGAGCCTGCTTCCAATCTTCCGGAATAAGCCCTAAAAAACGCCAAACGCCCCACAAATGGATCGGTGGCTATTTTAAATGCCAACGCTGAAAATGGTGATTCAACATTGGGTTTGCGGTGTTCTTCTTTTCCTGTTTCAGGGTTGATCCCGTCAATTGCTTCAATATCCACGGGAGATGGCAAATAGCGCATCACCCCATCCAACATGGCCTGAACCCCTTTGTTTTTGAAGGATGATCCACACATCATTGGAATAATGGACATATCGATGGTTGCTGCCCGGAGCGCGGCAATAATTTCATCTTCGGTGATGGAATCTTCATCTTCGAAGAATTTTTCCATCAATGATTCGTCATATTCGGCTACAGCTTCCACGAGTTCCGCACGATACTTATTCATATCGTCCATCAATTCGGCTGGAATTTCTATTTCATTATAAGTCATTCCGTGGTCTTCTTCGTTCCAAATAACTGCCTTTTTGGAAATAAGATCAACCACTCCTTTGAAGTCGATTTCGTCACCTATTGGAACTTGCAAAGGCACTGGGTTTCCGCCCAACATTTCCCGCACTTGTCGGCAAACGTTGAAAAAATCAGCTCCCTGACGGTCCATTTTGTTTACAAATCCCAAACGAGGAACTTTGTATTTATCTGCTTGTCTCCAAACGGTTTCGGATTGTGGTTCAACACCATCTACCGCACTGAATAATGCGACCATTCCGTCCAATACCCGAAGTGAGCGCTCTACCTCTACGGTAAAATCCACGTGACCTGGAGTGTCAATAATATTCACTGTAAATTCTTGATCGCGGTACATCCATTTACAGTGTGTTGCTGCAGAAGTAATGGTGATCCCACGCTCTTGTTCCTGCTCCATCCAGTCCATCGTGGCGGCTCCGTCATGAACCTCCCCGATTTTATGGCTGATACCCGTGTAAAAGAGGATGCGCTCGGTGGTGGTGGTTTTCCCGGCATCGATATGCGCGGCAATCCCTATATTTCTGGTAAATTTTAAATCTCTTTGTGCCATTAATGAAATGTATATTGTGTAATGTATAGTGTATAATAGAGTTGAAGATGAAATGATTTCAACCTACCATATCCTAGAACCTAAAATGTGAGAATGCTTTGTTTGCTTCCGCCATTTTGTGCGTATCCATTCTTTTCTTCACTGCGGCACCTTCTTCTTTGGAGGCAGCAAGGATTTCGGAAGCCAATTTAGCGGCCATCGATTTTTCGTTCCGCTTGCGCGCGTAGCTGATCAGCCATTTCATCGCTGTGGAAACTTTGCGGTCCGGCCTGATTTGATTTGGGATTTGGAAGGTGGCACCACCAACTCGGCGGCTGCGCACTTCTACGTGCGGCATCACATTGGAAAGAGCGTCTTTCCATATTTCCAAACCAGTTTTTTCTTCGTCTTGTTTCTTTTCTTCAACGATAGCAATTGCATCATAGAACACTTTAAAACTAATGGATTTTTTACCGTCCCACATCATCATATTGACGAAACGGGTCACCAATTGGTCGTTGAATTTCGGATCTGGTAATAATGGTCTCTTTTTTGCCTGTTTTTTTCTCATGTCTTCGTTGTTAAGTTATTGGGTTATACAGTTAATGATTAATAAGTTGGAACGATTGCGTCCCAATTCATCACTCAAAATTCATAACTCATAACTATTTTTTAGGTTTTTTTGTACCGTATTTGGACCTGCGTTGTGTTCGTCCATCGACACCAGCGGTGTCAAGGGCTCCACGAACGATATGATACCTTACTCCCGGTAAATCTTTTACCCTTCCGCCCCTAACCAATACTATCGAGTGCTCTTGGAGGTTGTGTCCTTCGCCGGGAATGTATGCGTTCACTTCCTTCCCATTTGTCAACCGAACCCGTGCAACTTTTCGCATTGCTGAGTTTGGTTTTTTGGGAGTGGTGGTGTAAACACGTGTACAAACCCCACGTTTTTGTGGGCACGAATCCAAAGCAGCCGATTTGCTCTTCTTGGTGATGGTGCTTCTTCCTTTTCGTACTAATTGTGAAATTGTTGGCATAATTTCTTTTACACTAATTTTATAATTTGAATTACCCTGTTTTTAGGGTTTGCAAATGTAGAAATTAATTTTATATTTTCAAGCGATAACAAATTAATTTTCAATAGAAATGAAATTTTTAAAATTGCACGGTATTAAATCCGTGAATTTTGCGTTAGTTGTGTCCAAATGGAGGCTTAAGTTTGAAGTTTTGAAAAAGGTCTCCCTTAAATAATGTCGGTTTCATTATAACGAATGATTCCTTTTATAAAAACAAACGATCAAACCGCTAAAAATCTGCTTTTCTAGCTCGAAATGATTTGCAAAAAGAAATATTTTTCATTCCTTATTATATATATACTTTTTTTCCAGGCGGTAAAAAGTCAGGAACTGCATCTCAATATTGTGGGGAAAGATAGTTTGGAAACCGCGGTCGTCGATTCTATTTCTTATTCAAAAATTCACTCCTCCTTCAACTTACTATCACGTGAAGTGGATTCCATGTTTCAAAGTTTGCAAAAAATCGGTTATGTGGATGCGTTGCTTTTTCCATTGGAAAAGAAGAACGATAGTCTTTATTCTTCCAGAATAATTCTTGGTAATCAATTTCGTGTTCTGAAACTGTATTATAAAAAGATTGCCTTGCCGCCAAAATTGTTGAAAAGGATTTCCAAAGAAGTGGGACCAGATCATTTCAGTGTTTATTTTCCGAACGCAGAAAGTGTGCTGCAATTGCTGAACGACGAAATTGCAAACCAAGGACGACCATTTAATTATTTTCAACTTCGAAATTTAAAAAAGGGGCGGGGTGACACGCTTGTGGCCGAACTAACCAGTGTGGGCTCGGAATTTAGGAAGATTGATGAAATTATTGTGAAGGGTTATGAGAAATTCCCCGTTTCTTATTTGAAATACTTTTTAGGAATGAAAAAAGGGCGTCCTTTTAATAAGGCTCTGCTGGAGGAAAAAATGCAAAGGCTAAAAAACCTGCGCTTTGCGGAATCGATTAAACCTCCAGAAATACAATTTACCCGTGATTCTACCACCGTTTATCTTTATTTGGAAAAAGAAAGAAGCAATACCTTCGATGGTTTTTTGGGGTTTTCCAATGATTCGGAGAAGAGCAATCTTCGGTTGACCGGTCATGTTGATTTTTTGTTGTTGAACAATTTAAATTATGGGGAATCTTTAAATGTGCAATATAAAAGCGACGGGGAAGAGCAGGTGAATTTTAGGGCAAACCTCGATTTGCCCTATTTGTTCGGGACTCCGGTCGGTTTGTCTTTGGGTTTGGAAATTTTCAAAAAAGATTCGTCTTATGTTACCGTTGAGCAACAGGCTAAAATCAATTATCGGTTCGGGCCTAAAATCAACACTTATGTGGGTTACCGCAAAATGGAATCCAATAATTTGTTGGAAAATAATTTTGCGGGCGGCATCATTGAAGATTATACTTCCAATTATATTGACCTGGGCGGAACCTATTTGGATTATTCCAGATTTAGCGCCCTGTTTCCGATAAATACAAGTTTGGGCGTGAATCTTGGATTTGGAAAGCGCGATCGGACCGGGAAAAGTAACCGGCAATTTATGGGCAGTATCTATGGAGAGCATATTTTTCAATTCAACCGGCGCAATGCTATTTATCTTCATAATGAATCGGCACTTCTTTCTTCGGAATATCCGTTGGCAAATGAATTATTTCGGTTGGGAGGAATACATTCTGTCAGGGGTTTTGCCGAAAACAGCATTTTTGCCAGTCTTTTTTCGGTCACACAAACCGAATATCGCTATATTTTGTCCTCCAATATGTACATTCATAGTATAATTGACCATGCTTATTACGAAAATAAGGTGTTGGGACTAAAAGAAAATTTGTACGGCATTGGGGTCGGATTTGGTCTGAAATCGGGGGCGGGAATTCTGAAGGTAAATTTCGCCAATGGCAAGGCTGACGGGCAAAATTTCGAATTTTCTAATTCGAAAATACACCTTAGCCTAACCACTAAATTTTGATTTTCCCGGGAATTATTCCGCCTTTTATAAGCCCATGGGATAAAATTTAATAGAAAATACTTGCACGGTTAACTTATTATTTGGATTTTTGGCGTTGGCTAATTCAAATAAATTATAAAAAATGAGAACAAAGTTTAGTGGAATTTTAACGCTGTTTATGGCGTTTGTAGTGCAGCTTACGTTTGCACAAGAAAAAACGATTACCGGTATGGTGAGCGATGTCAAGAGTGGCATGCCCCTTGCTGGTGTAAATATCGTTATTGAAGGTACCACAACTGGTACCCAAACCGATTTTGACGGTAACTACAGCATCAGTGCTAGTAACGGGCAAACTCTTGTCTTTACCTATATTGGGTATGCGGACAAGAAAGTTCCTGTGGGGACGAACGCGACTATCAACGTCACGCTTTCGGCAAGCGCTTCTGAATTGGACCAGGTCGTTGTGACCGCGTTCGGTATTGAGCGTCAAAAAAAGGAGTTGACCTATTCTACGGAAGTTATTACTGCCGAAGAATTAACGCAAGCAGCACCTATTAATGCGGTGACGGCTTTACAGGGAAAAGCTTCCGGGTTGAACATTTTGACCAAAAACAACGGGGTGAATCCTAAAACAGCTATTATTTTGAGGGGATATAGTTCCCTGACAGGTGGTAACGAAGCTCTTATCGTTATTGATGGGATTATTCAGGCTTCTATTGCTTTGAACGCTCTTAACCCTTCTGATATACTTACATCGAACGTGTTGAAAGGAACATCGGCTACGGCTCTTTATGGGTCGCAAGGTGCGAACGGAGCTATTATTATTACTACCAAAAAAGGAACATTGGGTACTGGCTTGGAAGTCAATGTAAATTCTAGTGTTACATTCGAATCAGTAAAATATTTTCCTGAAACCCAAACAAAATTTGGTTCTGGTTTGGATTTGAATACATACATTCCTTACGAAAACACACAATGGGGACCTCGTTTTGATGGACAAATCAGAAGGATAGGTCGTGTATTGCCTGATGGCTCTTTCCAAGAGGTTCCTTATGCGCCAATAAAAGATAACCGTAAAGATTTTTTCCAGACTGGGGTTTCTTATATTAACGGTTTCAGTATGAGCGGGGGAGACGATAAATCTACCTTTTATTTCTCTGCAAGACGCACAGATGTAACGGGTATTGTTCCTAAGGATGAATATAGAAGGGATAACTTTAGGTTGAACGCTTCTAGGACCGAAGGGAAATTGAAAATTTCGACAAATGTTTCCTTCTACAAAGATAAAGAAGATGTTCACGGAGCAAGTGGTGGGTACCAAGGTAGAGAATTATATTGGCACATCTTGAATACTCCGGTCAATATCCCTTTGACGAGATATAAAAACTGGAGAACCGATAAATTCTCTACACCAGAAGGTTATTTCAATGAATATTATCAGAACCCTTATATGTTGATCGATGTTGCTAGGGATTTAACAGAGTCTAGCAGGTTGTTTACCAATGTGAAATTTGACTACGAATTCAATGATTGGATTAAAGCTAGTTACAGCTTGTCCGGTACATTCTATAACGAACGTCAAAAAAATACGGAAGCGGCCATTACGTATAATCCATTGATCGCACCTACACGTACAGGTAGCAACACCGCGGCTTCTGTTTTTGAACGTATGGATTCTAACCAACGCATCAATTCGGATTTGTTGATTACTTTTGATAGGGATTTTGCTGAAGATTTCAATGCGACCCTTATTCTGGGTAACTCTGTGCGGAACTATAGTCGAAATTTAGTTCAAGTAATAGGAAACAATTTGGTGGTTCCTGGCTTGTACAACACAAGCATAAGAACTGGGGAACTACAAGGTCAAAATTTTGAAACTGAATTTGCAAAAACAGCGTTGTTTGCCGATTTAACCTTAGGCTATAAAGATTATCTTTTTGTTAACGGAGCTTATCGTTCTGATGTGTCTTCCACATTGCCAATAAATAACAACCGTTTTGAATTCTATACGGCTGGGGTTTCTTTTGTGGCTACCGATGCGATTCCTTCTATTAAAGGAGACGTTTTGAAATTTTTGAAATTTAGTGGAAGTATAGCAAAAGTAGGGAACGATGCACCGATTGGTTTTATCAATGAAACATTTTCAGCTCCTACTGGTTTTCCTTTTGGAAGTACTCCCGGCTTTAGGACACCTACTGTTGGTGCCGATCCAAATTTTAGCCCTGAAATCACGAATTCTTATGAGTTTGGTGTGCAAACTGGCTGGGTTGACAATAGGATCACTTTGAATGCCACTTACTTTAATAACACAACGGATAAACAATTTACCCAAATTGCTTCTTCTTATGCTTCTGGTATTCGAGGATTTAAAACCAATTCCGGTGAAGTGGAAAACAAAGGTTTCGAAATTGATTTGGGAATTACCCCAATCCGAACTAAGGATATTACTTGGGATGTTAATTTGAACTTAACCAAAATTGATAACGAAGTACTTTCGATTTCGCAAGGAACTGATAGGACCCAAGTTGGTTTGGCAAATAGTACAATTGGTATTTTTGCTCAAGTGGGCGAATCTTTTCCACAACTTTATGGTACCGGATATACTCGCGATGACCAAGGAAGAGTGGTGATTAGCCCCGATACTGGTAATCCGTTGGTTTCTTCAGATTTGGTGAATTTGGGCAATACTACTCCAGATCTTATTATTGGTGGTTCTACTTCCTTCCGATACAAAGATTTGACCTTGAGCGCTGTAGCTGATTATAAAACTGGTCACGTGTATTTTAACCAAATGGCCGATGCATTGGAATTTTCTGGGTCAACGGTGCATAGTGCTTCTTCTAACAGAATGCCATTTGTATTCCCTAATTCCTCCTATCAAAATGGTGCAGGGGATTATGTTGCCAATACAAATATCTTGACTTCTGATGGTGGATTTAGCTTTTGGAACTCTACCTATAATGCTATTAAAGAGAACTACGTATCCGATGCAACCACGTTGAAATTGCGGGAAGTGGCATTGAGCTATAATTTGCCGGAACGGTTTTTGAACAAAACCTTCATTAAAGAAGTGAGTTTTGGTATTGTGGCAAGGAATTTGATTATGTTGCGTTCTGCACAGAACGTATATACGGATCCTGAATTCACCAATGATTCACAATCGGTTGCCGGTTTGGGAACAATCGCACAATTACCTCCGACATCTAGTTATGGGTTTAAAGTAAATCTTAAATTTTAAATAAAATGAAAATGAAAATAATAAATAAACTATGCATCGCGGTTATTGCCGTGTTTACGATGCAAGCTTGTAGCGATGATTTTTATGACGTGAATGCGAGTCAGAACGATCCCACATTCTCAACCCCGCAGCTTACTTTGCCGGTAGCCCAAAAATATACCGCAGAGTATATTTCGGGAGAATATCTTTCTGTCAATACCTTGGGTAACCTTTGGGGGTACACTTGGGCAGCGGCAGGAAATTACATCTATTTTGTTGATGAAACAACTTATAATGTGACCTCCAGTTTCCGAACTGGTACCTTCCAAGATGCTTACATGGATTGTCTTGTGAATTATAATTATGTGGAAAATTATGGCGTCGGTGCTGAAGATGCCGGTGTGGAATATGATAATTTTCATGCCATTGCTAAAATCATGAAAGCATATCACTTTCAAGTTTTAGTTGACATCTATGGAGCGGTTCCTTATTCAGAAGCTTTTCAAGCTCCAGAAAACCTTACTCCAGTGTATGATTCTGGTAAGGATGTTTACGATGGTATTTATGATGAACTAAATGTGGCGATCGATATGATCGATGCGGGACTTAGCAATGCGGATATATTGCCGGTTGGTTCTTCTGATGTGATGTTGGGTGGTGATATGGCTATGTGGGCAAAATTTGCCAATACCATTAAACTTCGAATTTTGATACGTCAATCTGAAACTGGTGCTGATCTATCCAGTAAATATGCTGAATTGGCCGCTAATCCTTATGGATTACTTGGTGCGGGAGAAACTGTTTTTAGCAATGTTGGTTATTCGCAAGATGTGGACAAACAGAATCCTTTATGGAACGGTTTTGGAGAAACTGTGGCTGGAGACCCTGCTTCAAATAATGAAGCTACACGTGCAACGGATTATGTGATCCAGAAATTGGAAGATTTCAATGATCCTCGTCTTGATGATTTGTATGCACCTGCCAAGGAAACAGGAACTTTTGTGGGAATTGCGCAGAATCAGAATCAAGTGAACGCAAATGCACCACAAACACAATTCTTGTCAGGCGTTGGCCCAGGTGTTTTAGTGGGACCTGAACAAGATGCAATTATCTTTTCTTCCTATGAAAGTTTGTTTTTACAAGCTGAGGCGGCTCAAAGAGGACTTTTAGCCGGGAATGCGCAATCCTTGTATGAAGCGGCCATTGCTGAATCTTTTCTTCAGTTGAATGTTACTTTTGATGATGATGCCGATCCCGATACACCGGAAGTAGCCGTCGATCCTGCCACTTACTACAACCAGCCTATCGAAAATGTAGGTTGGACAGCAAGTTCTGACGAAATTGAAGCAATTATCACTCAAAAATGGATTGCTTTAAACGGAACCAACGGACTTGAACTTTGGTTGGAATATAAACGAACTGGTTTCCCAAGTGATTTGCCTGCGGCTGAAGATGCTTTTGCAAATACTATACCTGTACGTTTGTTTTATCCTACTTCAGAATATAGCACGAACACTGCAAACGTTCCCGACATTACAGATGCCTTTAACCAACGTGTGTTTTGGGACATAAATTAATTAATATTTAAAAATCAAAAAAATGAAAAATATAGTTAAATATTGTGGACTGCTTTTCTTGGCCCTGTTCGTTGCTACCTCCTGTGAGGATGCAACGATCGGGAGCGATAAGGCACTCGATTATGGCACCAGCACTATCGTCGCTGGGTTTGTGAAAACAAGCATTGATTATGGTGTTACGGCGGATGATGAAGAAAAGCCATATTCTATTGGTATCCTAGCGCAGGGGCCTCATATTAATGATTTGACTGCTGATATCACCTTGACCTATTCCGTTAATGCTACAGCTTCGACTGCGGTAGAAGGAGTAAATTTTCTTCCTCTTGAAGGGAATACAATTACTTTGACGGCTGCGAATGATTATATTGGAAGTATTCCAGTTACATTCTTGACCATTGGGCAGACAGCACCTTCATCTGTAGTTCTTGTTTTGGATATTGTGAGTGCACAATCATCTGATTCAAACGTAGTAGTTAGTGGGAATACTAATCAGCTTAAATTGGAACTTAAGTATTTGTGTTTCTCCGATATGGCAGGTAATTATTCTGCTGATATTGGTCCTACTGCAACGGTGACCCTTACCGAAACTGGTGTAGGTGTCTATGAAATGTCAGCATTGCCAGCATTATCAGCAGGAGGAGCAGCTATTCCTTTTGAAATTAAAGAGAATTGTGGAGAGTTGACCATTAACACTCTTGTACTTGGTGGTGGATATTTGGTTCTTGGACAAGGGGTAGTTAATGCTGATGGATCATTCAAAATTAATGGGTATATTTTATATAACGGAACTACTGAAGATACTGGACCGTTTTTTGATAATTCTAATGAGGTATATAATTACACGCCGATTCCGTAATTATTCGATAATAATTTAAAAATTCAAAATAATGAAAAAAATAATTAGTATTTTAACAATCGGTTTGTTACTGGCATCCTGTGATAATACAGATGTAGCACCAGTAGTAAGTCCTAGTGACTATCCTACGGCTTCCTTTGAATTGGCAGATCCGTCTCAACAGGGAACTACAATTCCTGATGATATGGGTGGAACAATAGCAGTGAATGCTTCTTTAAGCAAACCTTCTGCTTTTGCAACAGCAATTGGTGCTGAACAAACTGGAGGAACTGCCGTGATGGATGAAGACTATGAAATAGTAAGTGGTAAAATTCCGGCCTATGAAACAGCCTCTAATGCTCCATTGATGATTAATGTTTTAACTAATTTGTTTCCACAGCCTGATAGAACTGCTGAAATTCAAGTTGGTGTTGCTCCTGGAACAGATGGTGAAAACTTTGACTTAATGTACAATCCTGCTACAAGCCCTATTAATGTTTCTTTTACTATTAAAAATGTCAATAGTACCGAAGCTTTAACTGTAGGTTTGAAATGGAGTGAAGATGAAGCTGTCGATATCGATATGGTATTGTTAAATAGTAATGGAGAGGAACTTGCCATTCAGGCAACTGGCGATTACCCGGAAATTAAAGAGTTTATTGCAAACGCTGCGCCAGATGGTACGTATTACATCAGCATTCAGCCTTACGAGGTTATTACTCCACAATGGGGATTTACCTTTGGAATCAGTGAACCAAATGGTGATGTAACCACCTTTACTGGTATTTTCGATGGTGATAACCTTGGTGCATACACCGCTGATATGTCTCCATCTTTGGGTGAAGTATATCGCTTGGTGAAAATCGTTAAAAACGGAACGAACTATACACTTACACAATTGCCGTAAGTTTGTTCAACGTTTGAATAATATGAAAGCCATCCGCTTAGCGGATGGTTTTTTTTTGGTCATAATCGCTGTAAATATATTTTGTGTCAGCGTTCAATTTGCGACTCGCATTTTTAGAATGGGAGTTATTTGGTTTGTTATTTGTCGGGCTACTGAGTCAAATGAAACAATCGTTTATAACAACAACTGACTTTTCCTGCAATGCCCGCCCCGCTCACTTGCGGGGGTCTTTTTTTGACCTTGTAGGTTTAGTTCTTGGCGGATAATTATATTTGCTAAATCTTTTTTAACTTGGTGGTTTGGTTTAATATTAATACCTACAAGGTTTTGAAAACCTTGCAGGAGACAGGGTTTTGTCGAATTCGGATTTGTCAGTTATTCCAAGTTGCGACTGTCTAATTACTTTAATTTTTGTTGGCTACAATCAGTTGAGTAAATATTTTTATACTATTTTTACCTTTTAACAAACCTTCTACTCAATGAAATCAAAACAGATATTCTTTTTGCTCATGCTTTTCGCTTCCCTTTCCATGGTTGGACAAGCAAATTTTTGGACCAAAACCACCACAGAACAAATTTCCAAGAAGGAAAAAGCTAACAGGGACGTTCAACCCAATGAATTTCTTCTTTATTCCTTGAATTTGCAACAGTTTAAAAATGCAATTCAAAATGCGCCATTGAGAGGAGATATTTCCGAAAGGCCAAATCCCATTCTTCTATTTCCAATGTCTGACGGCACTTTTGAGCGTTTTAGTGTATCGGAATCACCAATTATGGAACTGGGCCTCGCCGTTAAATATCCGAATATTAAAACCTATAAAGCTATTGGTATCGATGATCCCACGGCTACCATGCGATTCAGTGTGACCCAATTTGGCGTTCATGCCATGAGCCTTTCGGGAAAAAGAGGTTCTGTTTTTATTGATCCTTACACTACAGATGCGACGTCGTATATTGTATATGCAAAAGCTGCTGTGGATCGAGATCCCAATGAATTTTTGTGTTCCACAGAAGATGTTGAATTGCCTTCTGTGGAAAACAAAACCGCTTCCACCATGAACGATACGGACGATCAAACACTACGAACTTATCGTTTGGCCCTTTCCTGCACCGCTGAATATGGGAACTATTTTGGTACAACCCCCGGATCTGAACTGGCGGATATCCAAGCCCAAATGACGATCGCCATCAACCGCGTGAACGAAATTTATGAGCGCGATTTGGCAATTACCTTAGTATTTGTTGCTAACAATGATCAACTTATCTTTTTCGGAAATACGAATACCGATCCCTGGAACGGAGAATGGAATTATACCACTCAAACGACTACGGATAATATTATTGGGTCAACAAATTACGATATTGGACATAATTTTAATAGAACAGGAGGTGGAAATGCCGGCTGTATTGCCTGTGTTTGTGTGAATGGCCAAAAAGGTAGCGGATATACTGGACTTCCAAATCCGGTGGGTGATCCGTTTTATATAGATTATGTAGCGCACGAAATGGGCCATCAATTTGGTGGCTTTCACACGATGAACTATTGCGCACGAAGC
The DNA here is from genome assembly GCA_041689995.1 of Flavobacteriaceae bacterium. Taxonomy (GTDB): domain Bacteria; phylum Bacteroidota; class Bacteroidia; order Flavobacteriales; family Flavobacteriaceae; genus DASSWG01. Next base: position 39,825 of record JBDNFD010000054.1, read on the forward strand.
GGTAATGGCTTGAGTGAAGTGGAACCGGGAAGTGGAAGTTCCATTATGGGATATGCAGGGATTTGTCCGCCAAATGTGCAAACACAAAGCGACGCTCATTTCAATTACGTTAATATACGAGATATTTCTGCAAATATTCAACCCGGAGGGAATAGTGATTGTGGCGCACAAACTGCCTTAACGAACCAACCACCTGTCGCCGATGCCGGATTGGATTATACCATCCCAAAATCGACTGCTTATGTGCTTCGGGGCATTGCAAGCGATCCGGACGGAACGGTTTCCCTGACTTATAATTGGTCACAAAATGATCCGCAAGTAGCTCCAGATGGTGGAACTCCAGATCCGATGTGGCCTGTAGGTCCATTGTATCGCTCCATCATGCCTTCCGATTCCCCAGACCGATATCTTCCAAAATTAAGTGATGTTTTAAATGGAAATTTAACCCCGATGTGGGAAGTTACTCCTGCGGTGGCGCGCACGATGAATTTTGCGTTTCTCATAAGGGACAATGGTAGCGGTTTTTCGTTGGGAATTGGTCAAACAGATTCTGATTTAATGGAGGTTACCGTAGCCGGAAGTGCCGGTCCTTTTTTGGTTACTTCTCAAAATACCACCACCGTCTGGAATGTGGGCGAAAGTAAAACCGTTACTTGGGATGTGGCCAATACCAATGCCGCCCCTGTGAACGCTTCCAATGTTGATATTTTATTATCTATAGACGGCGGGGTTACATTTGCCACTACCTTGGCTTCCAATGTGCCGAACGACGGATCAGAGCAAATCACTGTCCCTTCTGTTGGCACAACCGATGATGCCCGAATAATGGTGCAAGCTTCCGACAATATATTTTATGCGGTGAACACCACCGAATTCTCCATTCAAGAATCTGAGTTTGTGATGAATTTTTCTGAATTGGAAATAAGTGTGTGCCAACCCGATGACGCTGTTTTTGAATTTACTTACCAAACTTTCTTGGGTTTCTCTGAAACAACAACCTTTTCCGCAGTCAATGCTCCGGCTGGATCCACTGTGAATTTTCTCCCACCAACTGTTAGTAGCAATGGAACTGTGGTGCAAATGCTCATTTCAAATACCGATGCGGCAGCGGTTGGCTCCTATGTGATTACCGTTACCGGCACATCTACTTCGGTCACCAAAACCGTAGATATAACCCTGAATATTCATAATTCCACCATAGATCCCGTCGTTTTATCCACTCCACAAGATGGGGCAACAGGAGTGAGTCTTATGCCGGTTTTTACCTGGGAAGAAAACGCAAATGCTGCAATTTATGATATTGAAATCGCCACGGATAACGCTTTCACTAACACCATCGAAACCGGGTCGATTGCAACGGAATCCTATTTGTTGAGCGCCGGCCTCCAACAGGCCACTGTTTATTATTGGCGAGTGCGGGCGGTAAATGATTGTGGCGTGGGAACTTTTTCACCTGTTTTTAGTTTCACTACCACAACCTGTACCCAATGTCCTTCCTTCGGAAATACCCAATATATAACCAGCACGACGTTGGTCCAGTTTAACGGCATTGATAATTCCTCGGGGAAACCTTCAGGATACAGCGATTATACCAGTATTTCTACCACGGTTGAAAGAACCAATTCCTATGATTTAACCGTACGTGTGAATACAGATGGGCCTTATCCCACCGAAACAAAAGTTTGGGTGGATTGGAATCAAAACTGTAGTTTCTTAGATCCGGGCGAAGAATATAATTTGGGCGCTGCTTTTGGCACCGCAAATGGCCCGACCGCCAATTCCCCATTGTCCGTGAACGTTCCCGCCGATGCTACCGTGGGAACCACAATCATGCGCGTTTCTACCAAGTATAATTCACCTTCAACTTCTTGTCAAACCGATTTTGATGGGGAAGTGGAAGATTATACCATAAATGTGGAAGATCTTGGCGTAGCCGAAAATTCCTTCGAAAACTTTGCGGTATGGCCAAACCCGAACCGTGGCGAATTTTCAGTTCGGTTGCAATCTTATTCAGGTGAGAATATTAAAGTTGGTATCTATGATCTCCGGGGAAGAAGGGTTTATTGGAAAAGCTTCGACAATACGGGACAGTTTGATCAACAGATTAAGGTCGAAAATCTGCAATCGGGATTGTATCTTTTGAAAGTTGACGATGGGAGAAATAATGCCGTCAAAAAATTGATTATTCAATAAGAAGAGAGAATAGTTCTTTAACAAAAAAAGGGAAGCCATCGACTTCCCTTTTTTAATTCCCTGCTCTTAATTTAAAATTATAAAAGCCATTTTTTAAAACTGATTTCTTCGAAAATAAGTTGCTTCAATTCTGAAATCGGAACGCGTTTTTGTTCCATGGTGTCGCGATGGCGAATGGTCACGCAATTGTCTTCTTTTGTGTCGTGATCTACCGTAATGCAAAACGGGGTTCCGGCCGCATCTTGCCTTCGGTACCTTCTGCCCACAGCATCTTTCTCATCATATAAAACATTGAAATCCCATTTCAAATCTTCCACGATTTTTTGTGCAATTTCAGGCAAACCATCTTTTTTTACCAACGGAAAAACGGCAGCTTTTACCGGGGCCAAAACTGAAGGTAATTTCAAAACAGTGCGGGTAGAGCCATCTTCCAACATTTCTTCTTTCAAAGAACTTGAAAACACGGCCAAAAACATACGATCCAAACCAAGGGAAGTTTCCACCACGTAGGGCACATAGTTTTCGTTTATTTCGGGATCGAAAAAGCGCAGTTTTTTTCCCGAATGTTGTTCGTGCGCCTTCAAATCGAAATCTGTGCGGGAATGAATTCCTTCCAATTCCTTGAAACCAAACGGAAAATTGAATTCGATATCCGTAGCGGCATTTGCGTAATGTGCCAGTTTTTCGTGGTCATGAAAACGGTAATTCTCGGTACCCAATCCCAATGAATTGTGCCATTTTATGCGCATTTCTTTCCAATGTTCGAACCATTTAAGTTCTTCACCAGGGCGCACGAAAAATTGCATTTCCATTTGTTCGAATTCGCGCTGGCGGAAAATAAATTGGCGCGCCACAATTTCATTGCGAAAAGCTTTCCCGATTTGGGCGATCCCAAACGGGATTTTCATTCGTCCCGTTTTTTGAACATTGGCGAAATTCACAAAAATTCCTTGGGCGGTTTCAGGACGCAAATACAGATCGGTGGCAGTTTCTGCCGATGCACCCAATTTTGTGCCGAACATTAAATTAAATTGCTTTACATCGGTCCAATTCCTAGACCCAGATTCGGGACAGGCAATTTCCAGTTCTTCGATCAGGGCTTTCACATCGGACAAATTTCCTTCTGATAAGGATTTTGCCATGCGTTCCAATATCGCCTTTTCTTCTTTTTTATAACCTACAACCTGCGGATTGGTGGTTATGAATTCGTTTTCATCAAATGCATCGCCAAAACGTTTTTTTGCTTTGGCAATTTCTTTTTGTGCTTTTTGGTTTATTTTCTCGGCATAATCTTCAATCAGAACATCAGCGCGGTAACGTTTCTTGGAATCTTTGTTATCGATCAACGGATCATTGAAGGCATCGACGTGGCCGGAAGCTTTCCAAGTTGTCGGGTGCATCAAAATGGCGGCATCTAAACCCACGATATTTTGGTGCAGGTGCACCATACTTTTCCACCAATATTGTTTGATGTTGTTTTTCAGTTCTACACCATTGGGACCATAGTCGTACACGGCGCCCAAGCCTTCATAAATTTCGCTGGAAGAGAAAATATACCCATATTCCTTGGCATGGGAAACCACTTGTTTGAAAGTATCTTGCTGTTTTGCCATGTTGCAAAAATAATCAAATCACCGGGATTTTTGGACGGGCAGAATGTTTAAATTGTCCCTAATTCGAATATTCAGGGAATTGTTCATTCCAACTCAAACTGTTCTGTGGAAAGCAATTCCGCACCTCTAAAAATATTTACAATATAGCGTCCTTTCTTTAAATTTTCGTTTTCATTTCCAACCAAAACACAGGCCTCTTCAGTTTTGTTCTCGTAAAGAACATCTATAGTTTTGCTATAATTCAAAACCGCCTCACCAAAAGAAATCGCCATTTTGTCGCCTAACAAATTGTTTTCGGGATCTATAATTTGCACAAAAAAATGTTTTATTCCGGCCGATGTCAATTCATTTTTCGCTAAGGTAAAACAAACCTGGATTTTTTCGGCCTTTCCAGATATAGGTGTCGTTTCTAGCTCGCCATTGTTGCGTACGATCACTCCTTCCGAGGTAAGTTTGACTATTTTCAATTTAGAGGCTTCTGAAACTTGTGCTGCTAATATTTCATTTTGAAGCGTTAGGGAATCTGTTCGTTGTTCTGTTTTGACGAGTCGAACAACGGTGCTATCGATTTTGTTTTGCAACGAAGTATTTAGGCTGGACAAGCTGTCGATCGTACGGAACAAGATTTCTTTCTCTTTTTTCAAGGAATTTACTTCCATTTTATATTTCCGCATAAAAACATAAGTGGCTTCCCGGTTGTCTATAGAATCCATTAGACGTTTAATTTTATTTTGTGCCGCAGAAAAATTCTTTTTTAAATTTTTGTTCGTGGTGCTGGCATCTTCATATTTTGAAAGCAACGTCTGAAGTTCCATTTTTAGGTCCTTTTTTTCTTGCGCTAAAATATTTTGGTTCGATTTACTTTCGTTATAAAACTGGAACGTATAAAAACCGAGCGCCAAAAGACATATAGCTAAAACACCAATCGCCGTTTTCAAGAAGAGGTTTCCTTTTTTTTCGTCCATAATAATGTGCGTTTCGAATATTTTTAGTAAATTTAATCGTTTCAAACGAAACATCCGAACAGTTCAGTAATTTATAAAGGCTTCTTCAAGGATGAATCGTTTCCCTAGGAACAAATTTGGTCAAAATCATCAAAGCAGATTCCAATGCTACAGGATTTGTTCAATTTGTTGTTCCCCAAAGCTTGTGCTTGTTGCGAGGAATTCCTTGTGCCCAATGAACGGGTGATTTGTACGTTGTGCCGAAATAAATTGCCGCTAACCGATCCGTATCTGCAAAACGGAAATGAAACCGAAAAAGTATTTCGGGGCCGGGCAAGGATTTCTCATGCAATTTCGCTCTTGCGATTTCAAAAACAGAGCATTACGCAGCAATTAATGCACGATTTGAAATATCGTGGAAATAGGGCTGTCAGTGGCGAACTGGGAAATTGGGTCGGAAATGATCTACTGAAAACTTCTTGGCAAAGGGAAATTGATGTGGTTGTTCCAGTACCGCTGCATAAAAGTCGCCTACGCAAGCGCGGATATAATCAAGTGGAGGATTTCGGAAAGAATATTGCGCAAATTTTGGAAATTCCCTATAACGATCGATGCTTGATAAAGATTCATTCCAATAAAACCCAAGTGTTCAAAAATTTGGCCGCAAGGTTCCAAAATGTGGAACATAGTTTCGAGTTGAAAAAGAGTGAAGTGAATATTCTGGAAAAAAAACATATTCTGTTGGTGGACGATATTGTGACCACTGGCGCGACCTTGGAAACTTGTGCCCAAAAACTATTGGAAATTCCGAAAGTGAAAGTCAGTATTGCGACCATGGCCATCACGCAGCACCAAGTGTAACGGAATGGTGTTTTTAAAAATTATCGTTTCTTTGTAATCAATTTATGCCGCCACAATGAAGAACGAAATTCAGTATTTTTTTGCAATGGTTTTCATTTTGGCAACTATTTTTAGTTGTGCAAAACAAGGTTCGCCCACAGGTGGCCCGGAAGATATTGAACCGCCGAAATTCCTTCAAGCTTCACCGCAAAATTTCAGTACGAACTTCAATAAAGATGAAATCCGCATATATTTTAATGAATATATAAAACTCGTTGATCCGCAGCAACAAATCATCATCTCACCTCCGCTGGAACCACGCGCCATCATTACTCCAATGGGAACGCCACGGAAATATGTGAAATTGGAAATAAAAGATACTTTGCAGGAAAATACGACTTACACTGTTAGCTTTGGAAAGAGTATTGTGGACAACAATGAAAACAATCCGTTGCCATTTTTCAAATACGTTTTTTCCACGGGAAGTTATCTCGATTCCCTAAAAATTTCAGGAACGGTGCAAGATGCCCTGCAAAAATCGCCAGATGAATTTATTTCTGTCATGCTTTATGAGGTGGATTCCACGTATTCCGATTCTTTGATTTACAATAAAATGCCAACCTACATTGCATACACCCAAGATAGCACGCATACTTTTCAAATTGAAAATATTAAGAAGGGAACCTACCAATTAAGGGCATTAAAAGACAACAATAATAATTATAAGTTTAATCCGAAAAGGGATAAAATTGGATTTTGGAAGGGAAATATAACGGTTCCTGCCGATTCTGTTTTTCATTTGACGCTGTTCAACGAGATTTTGGATTTTAAGGCAGCGCGTCCAAAATATATGGGGCAGCAGCACATTTTGTTTGGATATGAAGGAATTTCTGACAGCGTAAAAATTGAATTATTGTCTGAAAAGCCGTCTGATTTCGATTATCGGATCGTGAAAGATCGAGAAAAAGATACTTTGCATTATTATTTTAAACCGAAGATTGAAGCTGACAGTCTGCTTTTTGAGGTTCGTAATCAGAATTACATAGATACGTTGACAGCATATTTGCGCGAATTGCCAAAAGACACGCTCCAATTTGATAGTTTTCCAAAAGGCGGAATCGGGTTTGATGAAAATTTTGAACTTTTGCCAAGTTTGCCGATTGCCGCAAAAGATTCCACGCTTATTTCTATTATGAACAAAGATTCGCTTTCGGTCCCTTTTTCAGGTAAAATGGATTTTTATCTCAATAAACTGATTTTGGAATTTGAGAAAAAAGAAGCACAAACCTATCGGATTACCTTTTTGCCAGGAGCAGTAACCGATTTTTTTGGAAATAAGAACGACACATTGAATTTTAGTTTACGAACGAAAAAACTCTCGGATTTTGGAATTCTAACGATGAATATCCTGAATATTGATCGTTTCCCGGTGATTGTTCAAATGACGGATTTAAAAGGAAAGGTGATCAAAGAAATTTATAGCTCTTCGGAAAGTGTTTTTAACTTCAAGAATATTCCGCCGGGGCAATATTTCCTTCGGTTGATTTATGACAGTAATGAAAACGGCATTTGGGATACTGGAAATTATCTAGACCAACGTCAACCGGAAAATGTTATTTATTATCCCAAAACTCTTGAGGTTCGTGCCAATTGGGATGTTGTGGAAACTTTTGTTTTGAAGCCTTAGGAATTTAGAATTTAAAATTCAAAATTCAAAATCTGTGCATCGCAAACCGCGTAGATTCGACTTTCACATTTTATATTTTTCGGTTTCACATTTTGCGGTTTAGAAAAACAATTCGGAAATTTAGAATAGTTCATTTATTGAAAGCAGATAACACAGGGTTTTTATGATCTTTATCAGCAAAAAATCTGCTCAATCTGCGTATGCTGCGTTCTATCAGATCCTTCATTTTCCCTTCATTTCTGTTGGTTTAAAGTTCTATCAAATTTTACAAATAATCTCCGCTGCCATTTTTAAGGTCTCGTCCTTTTTGGCGAAACAAAACCGCAACATTTTGTCGTCTTGCTGATTTTTGCTGAAACCTGAAACGGGAATTGCTGCCAGTTTGTGCTCTTTTATCAAGCGTTCTGTGAAATCCATATCGTTTTCCAGGGTGATTTTCGAGAAATCCAACAATTGAAAATAGGTACCTTCGGAAGGAAGAAATTCAAAGCGCGAACCCTTTATCAAATTTAAAAATAAATCGCGTTTTTGTTGGTAGAATTCGGATAGTTTCAAATAATGTTCGGGTGTTTGTAAATATTCGTTCAACGCAATTTGCACAGGATGGTTTACGCAAAAAACATTGTATTGGTGAACTTTTTGGAATTCTTGCATCAATATTTTGGGAGCGACGCAATAGCCCATTTTCCAACCGGTAACGTGAAAAGTTTTTCCGAATGAAAAGGTGATCAATGCGCGTTCGGCCAGTTTTGGGAATTTCGCCGCACTTTGGTGTTGTTTTCCGTCAAAGGTAATATGCTCGTAAACCTCGTCGCTCAATAAGAGAATGTCGGTATTTTCCAACAGGCTTTCCAAGGTTTTCATGTCTCTTTCGGAAAGCATTTTTCCACTCGGATTGTGTGGCGAATTGATCAAAATCATTTTGGTTTTTGAGGTGATTTTCCGCTTCACTTCTTCCCAATCTATTTGATATTCGGGAGATTTCATTTGAATCAAAACAGGTTTTCCTCCGTTCAGTTCGATGGCGGGTTCGTAACAATCATAAGCTGGTTTGAAAATAATTACCTCATCGTCCTTTTTGATAAAAGCTGAAATTGCCGTAAAGATGGCTTGGGTCGCCCCGGCGGTTATTGTAATATCGGTTTCCGGGTGATAATTGCTGTTGTACGAAGAATTCATTTTATTGGTCAAGGTTTTCCGCAAATCAAAAATCCCGGCCATTGGAGCATATTGATTTTTTCCGTCTTTCATGGCTTTGGAAACCAAATTGATTAGTTCTGGGTCAGAGGGGAAATTTGGAAATCCTTGCGAAAGGTTGATGGCATCATATTCCCTTGCCATATTTCCGATAGTAGTGAAAATGGTGGTTTTTAGATTAGGGAGTTTGGAAGAGTGGTTGAAGTTCATGCTGGTGTTTTCAAGTGTTTGATTACTTTGTCAATGCAAGTTTCAAAATTTTTTTTAACTTCCTGTTCCCAGAACCGAAAAACGGTGAAACCTTTTTCATTCAACGCGTGGTTCACTTCCCGATCCCGCTGCATGTTCCGTTCTATTTTGGGGATCCAAAACTTGCGGTTGCTTTTGATTTTAGCCCGCTTTTCTTCCCAATTATATCCGTGCCAAAATTCGCCATCTATAAAAACAACCGTTTTATATTTATTGAACACAATGTCGGGCTTGCCGATCAGCTTCTTTACGTTTATTCGATAGCGGTAACCACGTCTCCAAAATTCCTTCCGAAATCGGATTTCCAGTTTGTTTCCCGTTCCACGAATTTTTGACATCTGGTTGGATCGCACTTTAGTGGTGTAAAACCCAGATTCCTCGTTGAAACGGGGGACTTTTATTTTGGGTTCATTATAGGACATGATAGTTTTAAGTTAAGAAAAAACCAAGAGTCTGGAACAGGAAAAGTGCTAAATCTGGAAAAACAATATTATTATTCTATCAGGCTATAACTTTCGCTAGGTGGAAACAACAAAGAGAGCCCTTTTGGTTTTATTTTAAAAAGCGGTCCTTTTTCAGCAACTTCCCCTTTTGAATTTCTTTTTATCAAATGGTCGAGAGTGATTATACCTTGATCCATCAACAAATCGAACTGTGAAGTTATTGGCTTTTTCGTGTGCTCCACAAATTGGTATTGAAAATATTCCCTGCCCTGGACCCTTGTGCTTTCGGCTTCCACCCAAAATGTCTCTCGATGTTTTTGTTTTAAACGACTGTGCAGTTTTTCCAAAGTCCAAACTACAAAATCTCCGACTTCTGATCTATCTGAATTTTCAATAATTTGTTTCCGTTCTGAATCCAACCGCAAGTTCAATCCCTGTGAGTTTCGTGTTATTGCAGAAACCGTGCAATAAAGTTTGAAATCATTGCCCCGTTCATATCCAAATGCATTAAGAATTTCTGCTGAACTTTTAAATTTGCTCAATTTCCAGTCGGGAACTTGAGCGAACAAATTTTTTCTGTTTCCGCGATTATTTCTAAACGATTTTAACTCTATCCCTTTGTAATCAGGGTTTTTGGAAGAATTAATGTCAATACCCAATAAGGTTTCCAACGTTCTGCCTACAGAGGTGTCGGCTTCAACCATAGAAGGAACTGGACCGGCATTTGAAATTTTTCTCAACATTGTCAATAATTCAGAAGCTATTTGATTTTCCTTGCTTTTTATGTCGGCAACCAGTTCTTTTAAAGGATTATGGATAATGGAATTGATTAGCTTCTCAATATCCAGTTTTGTTAAGTTGAAAATATGAAAAGAACCTTTAAAATATACTATTGCAATAATATCATTGGGGTCTGCAATCTTTGTGAGCCCATAAAACCAAATTCTTGGGTCTCCATTTTTGGTTAGGGGTCTATACAAAGAAGCTTGTGATTTTTTGACCTTAAAGTCTGTATAAATTTTAGTGGATAACATCGCTTTATTAGCCGGACCTTGCTCCTGAAGGTCATAATCGTGGATACCATTTTCTTTTAAAAAGTTTCTAATTTGACCCGTAGAATCCATTATCGATTTTTTCAAACCGGTTTTCGTGGGTTCGATCAGTGTTAATGAAACTTGATTTTCAGTTAGAAGCTTTATTTTCTTTTGTTCGGACGCTGAAAGTAACCTCATTTTATATTTTTTAAAATTTCACTTGCTACTGCCCGAGCTAAAAGCGGGGGGATGGCATTACCCACAAGTGTATATTGAGGTACTTCGGATTTTCTGTTATTTCCTCCAGTTGAACGTTTGCCTTGAAATACAAATGAATCATCAAAAGATTGAAGTCTTGCCATTTCCCTAACGGTTAAAGCCCTTGGTGTATTGTAGTGGATATAATCATCGGGAATCGTCATTATCGTTGAACTTTGCTTGTCGGGTTTTAATACATTGTAACTCCTCTTATTAGATGTAAGTCCGGCTTCCTCAAGTCGGGTTTGGGCCTTTTTGTAATTCCCATTTTCCAATATGATTTGAAGGCGTTTTATTACTTTTTTATTTTGGTTGCTTGTTTTGTGGTTGTTCAAGATGTCAAAATATTTTTGTCCATTATTAAGACCTTCCAAGCTTTTGACATAAAATGGTTTTATTTGGTGTTCGTAGCGTTCGGTCAGCCTTCCTTTTTTTGACCAATCTGCATACGATTTTCCGGATTTTGAATTTATTTGTCCATTAACAGCTCTTTTTTTAAGCAGTTTGGTCATTTTTTTTGTGGCACCATTATATTGTTTGGAAATATTGACCAAGTCATAATGATGGGCTTCTTGATTGTTTCCTATAAAATCCAAATCATAAAGCGCTTCAAAAATGGTGATTTTTTCTTTTTCCGAAACCGTGGCGGGTATTTGTGAAATAAATTTTTGATCTTTTCGGCAACCAATGAAAAGCACCCGTTCCCGGTTTTGGGGAACTCCATAATTTGAAGCGTTAGCAACAAAAGGTTTTTCAATTTTGTACAGTCGAATGCTTTCCAAAATGAAATTCAATTTTTTAATGTCCTTCGGACTGCAAAAGCCTTTCAGCGTTTCTATTGTTTCGTCAAACGAACTTGCATAGATCTTTAATGCCGAAACAATATCTTTGCAGTCTTGTTTGTAACCCGAGGATATTTTTAGACTATTGAAAGAAGTCTCGATTTCCGATATTACATTTTCGGGGCTTATTTGCGTAAGGAAATGGGAAAAGCTTTCAACAAAGGAATCGTTGTCAATATTGCAGAAATCTTTTTCTTTTATAATGTCTCTTCTAAGCTTTTCCCATTCTTTTGTTCTTGCTAAAATATTAAAACCATGACGGATAGTGCTGATTTTTGAATCTGTTTTACTAGTTTTGTAGTCGGCTATTTTTGGCGTTAATTTCTTGAATTTGTTGTCCACAAAACGAATAAATTCTTCTTGACTGCTTGCTTTGTCGATTTCCCTCAGCTTTTCTATTTCCACTTTTTTGATAATGCTGTCCAGCAAAAACGACTTATTTTCATTTCTGAGTTTTTTGATAAACGAAACCAGCATGGGAATTTCTTTCACATCAACAATGGAATTGATTTCCTGAATAATCAAATCTTTGATTTTCCCATTTTCTTTCGTTAGAATTCCTTTAACATTTTCCATCACAAAATACTTGGGTTGCAGAACTTTGATTACCTGAAGATAATGGGAAAACAAATCGTCTTTTTTGTCAAATTTCTTTCTTTTTCCGGCCAAACTAAAGCTTTGGCAGGGTGGCCCGCCACAAATAACATCAATCTTTTTATCACCCGTTTTTTTGAGCAAATTATTAAGATAATCCGGTTCGCTTATATCTTGTTTTAAAAATTCGGTATCCAATCCCAGTTGATTGTTGTACCTCACAATATGGGTGAGTTCGCAGTTTTCATTTATATCGCTTGCAGCTACAAAATCAAAGAATTTATTATTGTGTTCGGCCTGCAAAAAACCTTCGCTAAAACCTCCTGCACCAGCGAATAAATCGACGAAAGTAAAAGCTTTGCCATAAAGTTGGATTTGCTCTTTGAGGATATTTACATTGTTGTTTTCCCGATAGTTTTCAATATGGCTATTTAGTATTAGCTTGACTTCCTTTTGAAGAAAGATTTTTTTAGAAGAATGGTGCAATAGCTCATCCGCCCTTTCTTGTAGGAAATTCAAATAATGGTTAACCTTATTTTGTTTCTCTTTGACCCTTTGGGTTTTTTTATCAAACTGTTCTGGTTTGATCTTTTGCCCAGTGGAAATTTTTATCTGCTTTCCATTGCAATTTATCCTCAAATGGATAGGGGTCAATCCCTTTTTGTCGGGTTTGTCTAAATAAAAATTTATTGTTGCCATAGCTTGCGGACATTTTTACGTACACGGACAAATCTACGGACAATTAATTTATATTCTTATATTTCAAACAATTTTTTCTTGAGAGCTAGATACGAATCTTCACAAATCCTGCGAAATGCACCACTCTTCCACTTCTTCCGTTTTCTTTTCCACAAGCAATCGTGTGGGGTAAATATCGACTTTAACGTCTTCTAAGTCGATTCCATTTAGATGTACGGGACTGGCCTCACTTGTTAAAAACAGTTCCATCGCTTTTTCTTCCGAGTTGGCACAAACTAATATCATTCCTTCGGTTTCGTTTAGGTAAATTGCAAATATCTTCATTTTAATAGCTCTGATTAAAGTTAGTTTCTTAAATAAAAACTTCAAACTCAAAAAAGAATTTAGAATGTTCATCTGCTATCCTCCGTTCAAGTTTGGCTTTAAAAGTAATTATTTTTCTAAAACCATCTTTCACATAAGCACGTTCTTTTTGATATGTAACATTTACCGTAAATTACGTATTCGGCTCACATGCTTTTGGAATATAGCTCAAAATTAGATATTTTTGAGCTATAAGTAGTTATATTTGTGAGCTAAAACAACTGAAAATGCTTGACAAAAGAGAACAGCTTTTATTAGATTATATAAGGAATATCGGCGAAAGTTCTTCAAAAGAGATTTTTGACGCAGTAAATATCCCCATAAGTTATGCAACCTTGAAAAGGATGTTGTCTAGACTGATTTCTGACAATTATCTTGCAAAAAAGGGAAGAGGAAAAGGAACAAAATATATTATTTCTCCAGTTTATGAAGTAATTCAGCCTATTGACATCGAACAATATTTTGAAGAGGAAATTGATGATAGGCAAATTATGAAAGGGTTTAATTTCTCAGTTATAACCGAAATTTTAGCAAAAAACAATATTTTTTCGGAAAAGGAATTTTTGAAGTTGGACGAACTTCAAGAAGTATTCCAAAGAAATAGAGTTCAATTATCTGAATCCCAATACGCTAAGGAGTTTGAGCGATTGGCTATTGATTTAAGCTGGAAATCCTCCCAAATCGAAGGAAACACATATTCATTGCTTGAAACGGAAAGGCTTTTAAAAGAACGGGAAACGGCAGCTGGTAAGACCAAAGAAGAAGCCACTATGTTGTTGAACCACAAGGATGCATTGGATTTTATCATTAATAATCCAGACTACCTTTATCCATTAAGTGTTTCTAAAATTGAGGACATTCACAGTATTTTGTTGAGGGAACTTGCCGTGGAAAGAAATCTGAGAAAAAGACGTGTTGGTATTTCTGGAACTAATTATCAACCCTTGGATAATGAGTTTCAAATAGCTGAAGCCTTAGGAAACACTTGTGATGTAATTAATAATAAGACAAGCGTTTTCGAAAAAGCATTGTTGGCCTTGCTCCTAATCTCCTATATTCAACCCTTTATGGACGGAAATAAAAGAACGGCCCGGATTGTGAGCAATGCAATTTTAATAAATGAAAAGTACTGTCCATTATCATTTAGAACAGTTGATTCAATTGATTACAAAAAAGCAATGTTGTTATTCTATGAACAAAATAATATTTCAAATTTCAAAAAAATCTTTATCGATCAATTTGAATTTGCTGTGAACACATATTTTTAAAAAGAAGAAACGAGCTATATTATTGTTGTGAAACTTGATATTTATCGTTTCATTTTCGCTCCTAAATATTCCCGGTTCATACGGGCTATATTTTCCAATTTTATTCCTTTGGGGCATGCGAGTTCGCATGCACCTGTGTTTGAGCAAGCACCGAAACCTTCTTCGTCCATTTGGCGGACCATACTCAGAACCCGGTCAGTAGCTTCGATTCGGCCTTGTGGCAATAGTGCAAATTGTGACACTTTGGCCGAGGTGAATAACATGGCGCTACCGTTTTTACACGCGGCCACGCAGGCTCCACAGCCAATACAGGTCGCAGAATTAAACGATTCATCCGCATCGTGTTTGTTGATGGGAATCACATCCGCATCAACGGTGTTTCCGGAAGTGTTCACTGAAATGTATCCTCCGGCCTGTTGGATCCGGTCGAAGGCGCTGCGATCGACCACCAAATCTTTGATCACGGGAAAAGCTGTTGCTCGAAAAGGTTCGATATAAATGGTGTCGCCGTCTTTGAAGGAGCGCATATGCAACTGGCAAGTAGCCACACCTTCTTGCGGACCGTGGGGACGACCATTGATTTGCAACGAGCACATTCCGCAGATTCCTTCACGACAATCGTGATCGAATTCCACCGGAACCTCACCTTTGTTCACTAATCCTTCGTTTAGGACATCGAGCATTTCCAGAAACGACATATCTTCTTCGACATTATCGAGTTCGTAATTGACGATTTTTCCTTTTGTCTTGGCGTTTTCTTGGCGCCATATTTTTAATTTTAACCTCATAATGTTCTTGGTATCACATTTATATTGAGTTATTTGGTTATTTAGTTACTAGGTTATTTAGTTATTGGGTTATTCAGTTATTCAATGTTTCTTTACTTTTTTTGATTTTTTAAATATTTTATATATCCGTTTAATATCAAAAGGGTTTTATTGTGCATCTTTCTGTATTCGCTATTTCGTTCTTCTGAAATATATTCTTCATCCGTCGCGATTATTATATGATCCAATGTTTCTTCGAGCGAACCTCTTGCCATTCGACAAAATTGCACGTTTTCTTGAAAATGATAACGTCCATATCCTTCGGCGATATTATTTCCAACAGATCGGGATGACCGACGAATTTGGGACGCTAAACTATATTTCTCATCAACGGGCAAATTCGGATAAATTTCATCCTTCACGAAATTCCGAAGTATCCTTGCTTCTTTCCAACATTCTAATTCCTCAAAAGAATGAAAACTCATTTTTTATTGTTGTTTATTAAGTTGTTAGGTTACTAAGTTACTAACGTTACTAAGTTACTAACGTTACTAAGTTAC
>JBDNFD010000055.1:0-17707 GCA_041689995.1 Flavobacteriaceae bacterium
ACAAAATAGCCCTGAATTTATTGAAAAACGAGAAATCACTTAATATTGGGGTGAAGAGCAGACGAATGAAGGCTGGCTGGGACAATGCATACCTTGTCAAGGTATTAGAACTTATGAAAGTTTAATGCGTTTGCCCTGATTCCTTGCCACCTCAAATACTTTACGCCCTTAATATGGCATTCAGACTCGGGGATACCAAACTACCAACGCGTAGGTTTTGGAAGTAGTATTTTTTCTTCCGGCGATTTATGTAATTAAAAATAGGTAATTTTGACACCTTAGAAGGTTTTTCAAGCCTTTTTTAGAATGAAAAAAGTGGAAAGAAAAACCCTATCTCAAAAAATACTTTAACAGGAAATTCGCTGAAAAATCGAAAATCAATGAAAGAAAAATTTCAATCCTACATAGAAAATCTTCAGGAAAAAATCACTTCAAAATTAGAGGAAATTGATGGAAAAGTGAAATTTCGCGAAGATATTTGGGAGAGTCCGGAAGGCGGCGGCGGAAAAACCCGCGTCATCGAAAATGGGAACGTTTTTGAAAAAGGTGGGGTCAATATTTCGGCGGTTCACGGCGAACTGCCCAAGATGATGCAAGAAAATTTTCAGGTTCCGAACACCGACTTCTTTGCTTGTGGCCTCAGTTTGGTGCTGCATCCAAAAAATCCTATGGTGCCAACCGTTCATGCCAACTGGCGCTATTTTGAAATGTACGATAAGTCTGGAAAGATTGTGGATCGCTGGTTTGGCGGCGGATTAGATTTGTCGCCTTATTATCTTTTTGAAGAAGACGCAAAACATTTTCACCAGATCTGCAAATCGGTTTGTGATAGGCACGAGCCGAATTTCTATTCCAAGTTCAAGCAGAAATGTGACACCTATTTTTGGAATACCCATCGCGGCGAAGCCCGTGGAATTGGCGGATTGTTCTTTGATTATTGCCGTCCTTCCGAGGAAAAAAGCCTCGAAGATTGGTACAATTTTGTTTCAGATTCCGGCGATCATTTTTTGGACGCCTATATTCCGATTGTTGAAAAACGAAAAGATTTGGCTTATTCGGAAGAAAACAGAACTTGGCAGGAAATCCGTCGCGGACGTTATGTGGAATTTAATTTAGTGCATGACAAAGGCACCTTGTTCGGACTGAAAACCAACGGGCGAATTGAAAGTATTTTGATGAGTTTGCCGCCAAAAGTTCAATGGATTTATGACCATCAACCGAAACCGCAAAGTGAAGAAGAAAAATTGGTATCCATTTTAAAAAACCCGAAGGAATGGGTTTGAATTTGGATGAAATTTTGCCACAGTTATAATTTAATGCCAACAATATAAAATCCAGTTAACTTGGTATTATTTTTGAAGAATAACCCAAAAGTCATTCTATGAAAATTTCCTTTCTCTTTTCAATTCTTTTCTGTTTTTTGTTCAACTTTAATGGAAATGCACAACAAAAATCTGTCAACGCTTCCAACAAAAACAATCCTTATTATTCCCGAACGGACACCGCACATTTGAATGTAAAGAATTCCACTTGGAAAAAAATCCTTCCACCAGAATTGTACGCGGTTGCACGCGAACAAGGAACGCAAAGAGCTTTCACCGGGGAATATTGGGACAGTGACGCACGAGGAACTTATTTTTGCGCCGTTTGTGGAAACGTGTTGTTTCGCGCGGACGCCAAATTTGCAAGCACCTGCGGCTGGCCCAGTTTTTATGAACCAATTTCTTCCAATAGTGTCGTTTACGTTGAAGATAATTCACACGGAATGCACCGAACAGAAGTAGAATGCGGCAGGTGCAATTCGCATTTGGGACATATTTTCGACGATGGTCCACCACCAACTTACAAACGATTCTGCATGAATTCCATTTCTTTGGATTTCCAGCCGGATATTCAATAGTGCTGAAAACCTTATGATTAAAATTCAATTGGCAATTTGAAAACGGTCATAGAATCTTCGTCGTCAAATGGAACTATAACGCTTCCGATCTACAAAACAGTTTGCAATTAGGATATTACGCCTTAAGAAAAAGGGCTGAATCTCTATATTTCATACTCTTTCAACAGATAGAAATCATCGGATTTGTATTTTTCCAAACCAATTATTTACCTTACTTTTGCCTTGTTTAAATTCAATCTAAATAAAAGGCAGGTGACGGTTTCTCAATTAAAAATAGGGCAACGCGCAACAATCAAAGCGTTTTCAGTAGATATCATTCCCCTGAAACTGCTGGAATTGGGCTGCCTACCGGGAAACGAAGTGCAATTGCTCCACCTTGCCCCTTTTCGCGATCCTATGTATTTGAACATGAACGGAAACCACCTCGCTATTCGAAAAGAAACCGCCGAGCAGATTGAAATTGAGGTTCTTCCCTAATTATGGCAAAGCAAATTAACGTCGCACTTATTGGAAACCCCAACACTGGCAAGACTTCAGTTTTCAACCAACTTACAGGTCTTAATCAAAAAGTAGGGAACTATCCTGGGATCACCGTTGAAAAAAAAGAAGGGATTTGTAAACTTACCCAAGGATTGAAAGGCCACATCCTTGATCTTCCCGGAACCTATAGTTTGAACGCTTCTTCGATTGATGAAAATATTGTCATCGAATTATTGCTCAACAAAAACGACAAATATTTTCCGGATGTCGCGGTAGTTGTGAGTGATATCGAAAATCTGAAACGAAATTTATTGCTTTTCACCCAAGTGAAAGATTTGGGAATTCCCACCATTTTGGCCATCAACATGGCAGATAGAATGAATAAAAAGGGAATTTCCCTTGATATTCCGCTGTTAGAAAAAGAATTGCACACTAAAATTGCCCTGATTAGTGCGCGCAAAAAAACTGGGCTCAATGAGTTAAAAGAACTTATTGTGAATTATCGTCAACTTTCGGTTGCACCTTGCTTGAACGCATCCTCTATTGATCCGGTTTACTTTGACGATTTGCGCAAAACCTTCCCAAACCAGTCCTTGTACAAATTGTGGTTGGTCATCACCCAAGATGTGAATTTTGGAAATTTAAATCGAATAAAAACCGAATCGGCTCAAGATTTCAATCCAAAAAAGAAGGCGGAACTCAAGCGTTTGCAACAAAAAGAAACCATTGTTCGCTATCAGTTTATCAATGATCTGTTGAAAAAAGCCATGACGGTCGATGCGGGCGCAGCGACTGATGTCCGTTCGAGAATAGATCGTGTTCTCACCCATAAAGTATGGGGCTATGTGATTTTCTTTGGAATTATGTTGCTGATTTTCCAAGCGATTTATAGCTGGTCGGCATATCCCATGGACATGATTGACCGATTCTTCGCATTTCTCAGCGAGTGGGTCAGAAATACTTTGCCCGCCGGGGCATTCACCAGTTTAATCGCCGAAGGAATTATTCCTGGACTTGGGGGAATTGTGATCTTTATTCCACAAATTGCATTTTTATTCCTCTTTATTTCCATTTTGGAAGAAAGTGGTTATATGAGCCGTGTCGCGTTCCTCATGGATCGAATCATGCGCCGATTTGGACTAAGTGGGAAAAGTGTTATTCCTTTGGTTTCCGGCACCGCTTGTGCGATTCCCGCCATCATGGCGACGAGAAATATCGAAAACTGGAAAGAACGCTTAATCACCATTTTGGTGATTCCTTTTACAACCTGTTCCGCGCGGCTTCCGGTTTATTTGATCATTATAGCGCTAGTTATTCCCGATAAAACCTATTTGGGAATTTTCGGATTGCAGGCTTTAACATTAATGGCGCTTTATATCTTGGGTTTCCTCACAGCGATACTCGGCGCGTGGGGATTGAACAAGGTTTTAAAAATCAGGAACAAGACATTCTTCATCATTGAAATGCCGAACTATAAACTTCCATTGTTTAGAAGCGTGGCCATCAATATCATCGAAAAAACCAAATCTTTCGTGGTGGGTGCGGGAAAAATTATCTTGGCAATCTCCGTAATTTTATGGGTATTGGCAAGTTATGGTCCAGGTGATCAATTTAATAATGCGGAAGAGATCGTAACGAAAAACTATACCGAAAACACTTCAACTTCAGGGTTTTCCGAAGAAGAATTAAATACCCAGATCGCTTCTTTCAAACTTGAAAATTCGTATATTGGAATTGCGGGAAAAGCCATTGAACCGGTGGTGGCTCCGTTGGGTTACGACTGGAAAATTGGCATTGCGTTGATAAGTTCTTTTGCGGCACGCGAAGTTTTTGTGGGTACTTTGGCCACCATTTACAGCGTGGGAAGCGAAGATGAAGCCACAATTCAGCAACGCATGAGAGCGGAGAAAAATCCAATTCTCGGCGGTCCGCTCTATAATTTTGCCAGCGGAATCAGTCTCTTGCTGTTCTATGCTTTTGCGATGCAATGTATGAGCACCTTGGCAATAGTAAAAGTGGAAACAAGATCATGGAAATGGCCGATGATCCAATTAGTAGTCATGACGGGCATGGCGTATATTGCTGCATTGGCGGCCTTCCAATTTCTAAAATAAAGATCATGGTACAACAGATTTTAGTTTTTCTCCTATTTTTTATCGCTGTGGGTTTTCTAGTGAAAAAATTCTTCTGGAAAAGCAAAAAGAAAGGTAAAAAATCATGCGGTAGCGACGGGATCGACTGTGGCTGTCACTAAAATTTCGAAAATCATTCTTCGTAAACGGACAATCGGTTTTGCAAGGATTGAATTTTGTGGTTCAAGGAATCCATTTGGTCCAAAAGATCAAAAACAGCCGCGATTCCTTCAGTGTTTATTTGCAAATCTTTGTGCAATCGTACGGTTTTTTCCAAATTGGAAAGTTCAGTTTCATCGATGAAATCTTCATCTTTCACTTTCACAATTTCGATCAACCCAATTTCATAAATCGAATAAATAAAGTCGGTTCCAACCTGATGGCTGCTGCAAAAAGTTTGGACGGCAATGAGGTGTGAATCTTTCATGTTATCTTAATTTTGCAAGTTCTTGAAATAGTTCCTTCTCTTTATCGGTAAGATCTTTCGGGATTTGTAATCTGTAAGTAAGGTACAAATCGCCAAACTGTCCGGATTTTTTATAAACGGGAAAACCTTTCCCCTTCAATTTTATTTTGGAACCAGCTGGTGTTTCGGGTTTTACTTTCAACTTCACCTTTCCGTCAAAAGTATCCACCGTTATTTCGCCGCCCAAAAGAGCCGTGTACAAATCCAGTGAAACTTCCGTGTACAAATCACTACCATCCCGCTTGAATTCCGTATTGTTCACTATGTTGAAGGTGATGAACAAATCACCTTTTGGTCCTTCGTTCATTCCCGGACCTCCGTGTCCTTTTATCTTGATAGTCTGCCCATTATCGATCCCTGCCGGAATGGTCAATCGAATCTGTTTTCCATTTACGGTCAAGGTTTGTTTTTGCGAACGGTACACATCCATTAAGTTCAAGCGAAGTTCCGCATTGAAATCTTGTCCCTTGAACCTTGTACGTCCGCCAGAACCGCCTGCAAAACCACCGCCACCGAACATGGAACTGAAAAAATCAGAGAAATCTTCTTCTCCGTAGCTTCCATAACTTTGCTGTTGGCCTCTTGCATGTTGCTGTTGCCTCGGATCGTACCCCGATTTTCCCCCCGAGTACTCGGGGCCAGCATGTTCCCAATCTTTTCCGTATTTATCGTATTTTTTCTTTTTTTCCGTATCGCACAGCACTTCATTGGCTTCATTTATCTGCTGAAATTTTGCTTGAGCTTCCTTATCATTTGGGTTCAAATCCGGGTGATGCTTTCGCGCCAATTTTCGGTAGGCCTTTTTCACATCGGCGATAGATGCGCTTTTATCAAGGCCCAGGATTTTATAGTAATCGATAAATTCCATGGAATATTTTTTTAATATTTAAAGGTATTGCTTTTTTGGGGAACTTGTTTCCAATTTAAAATTTCCCTAACAATTTCGTTCAAGTTCGTACCTTTGTTCGTTTCCTTCAAAACGCTTGGAAAACAATTTTCTATAGAAAAATCAGAACAAAATGGGCAAAATTCGCATCACTAAACAATTTTCCTTTGAAACTGGACATGCTCTTTTCGGCTACGACGGAAAATGCCGCAATGTTCATGGACACAGTTATAAACTTTTCGTCACGGTTCTTGGCGAGCCCAATAGCGACAGAAATCATGTGAAATATGGAATGGTCATCGATTTTGGTGATCTAAAAAAAATCGTGAAAGAAGAAATCGTGGATAAATTCGACCACGCTACGGTTTTCAACCAAAACACACCTCATCTAGAATTGGCCCAAGAGCTCGAAAAACGTGGGCATAATGTGATTTTGGTCGATTATCAGCCTACAAGCGAAAAAATGACACAAGACTTTGTTCAACGTATAAAATCACGCTTACCAGAAAATGTACAGCTCGTTGCCCTAAAACTTCAGGAAACCGAAAGCAGTTTTGCGGAATGGTACGCGAGTGATAATTAGAATTTTTCAGCCTTCAACTATTAAAAAGGTACTATTTTAGTATTGAAACTTAAACATTAAATTCCGAAGGGAATTGCAAAGTGTAAAATTCCTAATATACAAGTTACTGAAAATCTTGTGACTGCAAACTTTTTTCCGTAATTTGCAAATCGAATTTTTTACAACATGACTAAGCAGACCACAGAAAAAATCGAGTTGGCGGCTCAATTCGTGAATTCCACTTCCAAACATATTTTTCTCACGGGAAAAGCGGGAACGGGGAAAACCACTTTTCTACACGAAATTGCCGAAACCACCCATAAAAACTTTTTGATTGTCGCGCCAACCGGAGTGGCAGCTTTGAACGCCGGCGGAGTAACGATTCATTCTCAATTTCTATTTCCATTCGGAAGCTTTTTGCCGGAGGAAATTCAATTTGGGCAAGCTCCGAGTGGGAATTTTTTCACCAAAAACCAACTGGCTCGTCGGCATCCTTTAAACAGTCCCAGAAAGCAAGTACTGCGAAATATTGATCTGCTTATTATCGATGAGGTGAGCATGTTACGCGCTGATATGCTCGATGCCATTGATTACCGTTTGAAATCGGCAAAAGGCAATTTTAAGCAAAGTTTTGGAGGCGCGCAATTGCTCATGATCGGCGATATGTTCCAACTGCCACCAATCGTGAAAGATCATGAGTGGGCTATTTTAAAAGATTTTTACGCCAGTCCGCATTTTTTTGAGTCATTGGCCCTGAAAAAAAGCGGTTTTACCTACATTGAATTCGACAAAATATTTCGGCAGCGAGAAGACCGGTTTATTGAAATCCTAAACAATATCCGCAACAATGCATGCACAAACGAAAATATAGAAAGGCTCAATAGTTGTTATCTTTCAGAAAGCGAAATTGCCCAACAGAATGACGAAAAACACGCGATCACACTCACCACGCACAATTATTTGGCAGAGCGGTTGAACAGGCAAGAATTGGATAAACTTCCGGGAAAACCCCACTTTTATCCCAGCAAAATTGAAGGTGAATTCCCAGAACATATTTATCCGGTTCCAGCGAAATTGGAATTGAAAACTGGAGCGAAAGTGATGTTCCTAAAAAATGATGGCGAAGAAAAACGATATTACAACGGAAAGTTGGCCGAGGTTTGCGAACTCTCTAAAGACAAGGTTTGCGTAAAAATGGAAGACGGAACCAAACTTTGGCTGGAAAAATATGAGTGGGAAAACAAAAAATACAAATTGCACCCGGAAACCAAAGAATTGGAAGAAGAAATTGTCGGCACGTTCACACAATATCCCATAAAAACCGCTTGGGCGATAACCGTGCACAAAAGCCAAGGACTGACTTTCGACAAAGCAATTATAGATGTCGGGCAAGCCTTCGCTTCCGGACAGGTATATGTGGCTCTTTCGCGGTTGCGTTCCTTGGACGGATTGATACTCAGAACAAAAATATCATCTTTCGGAATTTCCAGCGATGAAAAAATCATACGTTTTTCGGAAAGCAAGGCGCACCAACCCGCTTTAGAAAAAACCCTTAAATCTGCACAAACAAATTTTCTGAATTCCCTTTTGGCAGAAACCTTCAATCTTTCTTCCGTGATACAACAAGTGTCTTATTGCCAAAATAAAATCGGCATAAAAATGGAATTTGAGGATGCTGAAATGCGGGTGGCACTTGAAGAATTGCAGAAAAAACTTTCGGCGGAGCAACCAGTCACGGCTACATTTAGAAAACAAATAGAACAACTTCTGGCCCCGAGTACTCGGGGTGAAAACAATGAAAAACTCTTGGAGAGAATTGAAAAAGGCAGCGAATATTATTTGAAATTCCTTCAGGAACGCAACAAGGAATTGCTCGTTCATTTGGAAGAAGTGCGGGGACTTCCGCGGACCAAAGCTTATCAAACCGCTTTGGAAGAAATCGATCAAAGCATTTCTAAAAAGATGGAGCAAATCCAGAAAGCAGGCTATGTTTCACACTGTATTTTTGAGGGAAAAACAATCCTACGGAAGGAAGATCTTCGGCTTTCGCGCATCGAGAAAAGAAAGGAAATGTTAAAAGAAATAATAAAATATGTAGCGGAAAACCCGAAAAACTTCAAGACAAAAACGGGGAAAAGACGAAAAAAATCTACCAAAGGAGAAACTTTTCAAATCACTTTTGAAATGATTTCTGAAGGTTTGAATCCCGAAGAAATCGCCAAAAAGCGCGGATTGGTCTTGGGCACGATCGAAAGCCATTTGGCACGTGGAATCCAATCTGGGGAAGTGGATATTTCCGCATTGATGGACAAAAAGCAATTAGAGGAATTGAAAGGCATCATGAAAAATCCCAGCACAACGATCGGGGAAATTTTCAATCAAACAAATGGAAAATATAGCTATGGAAAATTGCGCATGGCCCAAGCTTGGTTTCTTCGCGAAAACCAAACAACAGATGTTCCGCTTCAATCATCAAGTTCGAATTTGCCGTAATGCCGCATTTGTTCCAAAATCCAATTGACCCGACTTTGGATATAACGTGTGGGAGGATTTGCTTTATATTCCCGCGGATTGGGCAAAATTGCCGCCAAAGCCGCAGCTTCTCTTTGAGTCAAATTTTTTGCGGGTTTGTGAAACCAATATTCCGCGGCGGCCTGCGCGCCATAAATTCCATTTCCCATTTCGATGCTGTTTAAATACACTTCCAAAATACGTTCTTTGCTCCACAAAGTCTCGATCAAAACCGTAAAGTAAGCTTCCAAACCTTTCCTTATCCAACTTCTTCCCGGCCACAGAAAAACATTTTTTGCCGTTTGTTGACTTATTGTACTCGCGCCGCGCATTGGTTTTCCTTCTTGGTGCTTTTCGAGAACTTTTTGGATCGCTTTCACATCAAACCCCTTGTGGATTTCAAAATTCTGATCTTCACTGGCGATCACCGCCAACTGCAAATTCGGTGAAATTTCTTCCATGGGAACCCAATCGTGTTGAAATGATTGTTCCGTATTCTCAAAATAGCGAATTCCCATCAATGGCGTGAATGGAACTGGCGCCCATTTGAAAATCAACACCATAAAAATACTGAGGGCAAAAAACCACAGTATTGTTTTCAACAGGATTTTAAAGAATTTTTTCAAAATAAAAGATTTTTGTGTAAACCTAACAGGTTTTTAAAACCTGTTAGGTTTGGCCACCATGGATATTTCATGCGATCAATTCCGCTAATTCCCTACCAATAAAACTCCCAATCGCAATTCCCATTCCGCCAAGCCGAACTCCGCAATAGCAATTTTGTGAAAATTGTTTTACAATGGGTTTCTTTTGTTTGCCGATTCCCATAATTCCGCTCCACGCAAAATCGATTTCATGCTCGGTTTTTGGTAAAATGGTTTCCTTCAAAATGTGTTTTAATTCCATTTGAATCAGCTCTGTTTCTTTCATCACCGTGGTTTCCTCCGTTTTATAATCCAGATTTCTTCCGCCACCGAACAAAATGCGGTTGTCAATATTCCGGAAATAATAATACCCTTTTTCCAAATGGAAGGTTCCTTTGATCTGTAAATTTTCAATTGGTTTGGTGATCAGCACTTGCGCCCGCGCCGGCTTTACGTTTTCGATACCAAGTTCTTTGGAAAATCCGTTGGTGGCAAGCAACAATTTTTTCGTTTTGAATGAGAATTGATCGCAGGAAATTTCGACATGTTTCCCAGCTTCTGAAAATTCGTTCACCGCGACTTGGTTCAGAATGAAAATTCCTGAGGAAAAAGCTTTGTGAAGCAATGCTGACATCATTTTTCCGGTATCGATCTGTCCTTCAAATTTGTTGAAGATTATTTTTGGCAAAATCTGCTGAAATTCAAACTTGTTCGGACTTTCCGTGAAAACATTTTCATTGAAAATAGGGAACAACAAGCTGTTTATTTGCTTTTTCTTCTGAAAACATGTGTCATATAATTCCTCGTCTTCTTTCACGAACAATTCATATCCACCCAAATTCTCAAACCCAATATTTTCGTCGCCCAAGTTTTTCCGAAGCAATTCCAATCCATTTTTGCGCTGTTCAATGAGTTTCAAAACCTCCTCTTCCGTGTGGGTTTTCAAATCATCCAAAATTTCAGAAATACTTCCAAAACAAGCAAAACCCGCATTTTTTGTGCTTGCTCCGTTGGGAAGTATTCCCTTTTCCAACACCAATATTTTAGCCTTTGGAAAACGTTCACGAAGCGATAATGCACAATTCAAACCGACAATTCCGCTGCCGACGATTGTAAAATCGATATTGTAAAACCAGGTTTTGCGCTCCCAGTAGCTGAAGTTCATGATCGATTTTATTTTCTGAAAATTACGGAAAATAAAACTAAAAGGATGTTATTGAGAAATTTTTTGAAACCGACTATTCTTAAGATCGGTTCGCTGGACGGGAAGAGGCATAGGGAATTTTTAGATTAATAAACCCGCGATTGCTTATACATAATGTTCTCTGCTAAATCTTTTTCGTTCAGTTTAACATTGTGCTTTGGCAAACATATTCTTTTGTAAATTTTGGCTTTGTTTGGATTATGCGAATTGCGAATATGTATAGCTTTTAGCATTAACTTCTCTGTTCGTTTATCAATAATTTCAATTCGGCTTTAGTCGGCAGAACAGTTTTATATTTACTAGCAAAAATTTGTTCATTGCTTTCTGGTAAAGTATATTCTACCACAGATTCACTTTTGTTTTTACATAACACAATTCCAATTGTTTTGTTCTCATCCTTTAATCGTATTTCCCGGTCGTAAAAATTGACATACATCTGCATTTGTCCAAGGTCTTGATGCTTTAACTCTCCAATCTTTAGGTCAATCAGTACAAAGCATTTTAAAATTCGATTGTAAAATACCAAATCAATTCTAAAGTGTTTGTCGTCAAAGGATATTCTTTTCTGTCTGGCTACAAATGTAAATCCGTTACCAAGTTCTAATAAGAAATGCTCTAATTTATCAATTAATTCCTGCTCCAGTTGACTTTCGGAATATTCTGTGTGTTCTGGAAGTCCAATGAATTCAAGAATATAAGGGTCTTTTATAGCATCTTTTGGTTTTTCAAGAACAAGACCTTTTTCAGAAAGTTCTTTTATTTTGTTTTTGTCTCTACTTAAAGTAAGTCTTGTATATAATGCTGAATCAAATTGACGTTGTAATTCTCGTACACTCCAATTGTTTCTAAACGACTCAATTTCATAGAACTTTCGTTCTCTTTGATCATCAACCCGCATTAGTTTTAAGTAATGCGACCAACTCAATGTGAATTCAACAGACGTTGTCTGCCGAATTTTTTTTGCAGATTTAACAGACAATGTCTGCTGTTTTTGTTTTTCAGATTCCGCAGACAGTGTTTGCGGTTTTGAGTAAACAAGGTAAAATTGCCGCATTTGTTCAATATTCCTTTCTGAAAACCCTTTTCCAAATTCTTTTGTTAATACATTTGATAGTTCTTTCACGACCTTTTTACCATAATCAGCTCTTTCTTTTCCTCCTTGTTCTTCCTCAACCAACATTCTACCAATCTCAAAGTAGGTAAGTACCATAGTTTGATTAACCGTACGCAGTACTTTGTTTCTTGCCGATTGTAATAAATCAACAACTTGGGAGAAAAATTTTGCATTTGAAAGATTCGTCATTTTGGGCTGTTATTGGTTGTTTATAATGGCTTTCCCGATTGCCTTCACATATTTCGGAGGTATGGCATTTCCTATCATTCTTGCGGTGTTGGCAATACTTGTAGTTTTAAAAATGTAATTTTTACGAAATGATTGCAAAGTTGCACCTCCTCGTAATGAAATGGCTCTATCTTCTTCCGGATGGGCAAAGCGATCATTTGAAATGCTGAAAGATTTTGTGATTATGGTTGGAGAAGGTCTGTCCCACCACATTCTGCCGTAAGAATCTTTAAGGTTAATATTGTCGCCCTTAGCTTTCATTCTCAACAATCGCAATTTCTTCCTCACTCAATCCATAAAGCTTATAAACCATTGCATCAATTTCTTTGTCTGTTGCCGTAATTTGATTTTGAAGCTCTATTGCCTTTTGCTGTTCAGTTAGAAAGTAATCTTCCCATTCTGCTTTTTGGGAAAGTGAGAGTTCTATTTTCTTCTTCTTGAGTTCTTTTAGAAACTCAGCATAAGTTAGCTCATACCAGTTTTCTAATTTTTTGGATAGCTTATCTAGTTGCTCAAATTCTCTTTGTAGGTTTCTTTGGAATTTATTTGAAACTTCAAAAAAGTCTTTGTTAAGAGCAAGAGTTTTATTTGCCTTTTCGATTAAACTATTTGCCTCATATTCATAATTATATGGTAGCTCTAGCAATTGAGACCTTTTTACTTTCGGAAATGTAATTTTGTTATCCGAAAAAGTATTTGTAAAGTAATAAAATAATAGCTTAGAATTTAAGATACAAAGTAAATATTTGAGTTCTTGACTTTTAGTGTTTTTGTTTATCACGTATGTCGTTTGGTCAGTATAATAATCTTGGTCGTCGAAACAAGTAATGATTCTATCTCCTAAAATTTGTCTAACAATTAATTTATCTTGTTCAAATATATCCTTATTTCTAAAAGCCTGATTAGTAAATAATTTTTCATTTTCAGGTTTATAGCTGATATATTGATTATCGAAAGAATTGTAAAACTTATTGATATTTCTACCTAATAAAAATGGGTTAAAATCTTCATCTTCTTTTTGGTCAAACAGTAAATCTTTTCGAACCTTTATTCCATTTTTGACTTCAAAATATTTCCCTAATTTCTCAAATTGGTTTAACTTCTTGACGATAGGAATGGCTGAAACATTTAATTTTTCATTTATTAAATAATTCTGTTCTACGAAACCGCTTTGGGTAATCTCTTTTTCAAAGAAAAACTCACCATTTTCAATTTTATAGAAACTAACTTTATTCGTCTTATCAAAACTTGAAATCACAAATGTTACTGTTTTGACACTTGCATCCTGAAAAACATCTTTATCGCTATTGACAATTAACTCTAACTTGTAATTTTCTAAAATAAACTTCCGTAAAGGTTTATCATAATCATTAGTAAGAAAAACTGACGGAGTTATAAATGATAATTTACCATCAGTATTAATCAATCTACAAGTCTTTTCAATAAAAAGTTTGTATAAATCTAATTGATAAGAAGTAGTATTAAAATTATTAATGTAATATTCTTTTTCAGCTAAAGAAAATAACTTTCTGCTTCTTACATAAGGCGGATTCCCAATCACAACATCAAAACCACCTCTTTCAAAAATTTGAGGAAACTCCTTATCCCAATTAAAAGCTTTATCTCCAGCCACCGAAACATCATCAATTAATGAATTACCACACTTAATATTATTACTTAAATCATTTAGCTTCCTATTGGGCTGCGCAGTTCTAAGCCACAAAGACAACCTTGCTATCTCTACGGATTCCTCATTTATGTCAACTCCAAAAAGGTTATTTTCTAAGATGCTTTTTTCAACATCGCTTAATATGAACGCATCCTTATTATACTTGGCAGAAAG
This sequence comes from Flavobacteriaceae bacterium, assembly GCA_041689995.1. GTDB lineage: Bacteria > Bacteroidota > Bacteroidia > Flavobacteriales > Flavobacteriaceae > DASSWG01. Next base: position 13,971 of record JBDNFD010000055.1, read on the forward strand.
TTCATCAATGTATCTGTGTTCATTGATTAAAAAGTCCAGTGCTTGGTTTAAAAATGCTCCAGAACCACAAGCTGGGTCACAAATGGTTAGTTTTAATAACCAATCTCTGTATAAGTTGAGGTTGTCCAGTTTTTTTCTACTTCTTTGTTTTGCGGGTTGGTAAGCTTCATCTGTAATCTCCAATTCAGCTTTCTTTTCCTCACAGAGCTTTCCAATGGTATTTTCAACGATGTATTTTGTAATGTATTTTGGTGTATAAAATACGCCGTCTTTTTTCCGTTTGGTATTTGCTTTATCAATAGTTTGACCTTCTAATTGAGCTTTAATTTCATCTAATTCATTGAGCGAATTTTCAAAAATATGTCCAAGTATGTTTACATCGATTTCGCTTTCAAAACCATATTCAGAAAGCTCATAGGAATGTCTGTAAAGCAAATCATCATCTATTGTAATAGTGTCTAAAACCGTGTCAGGCTTGAACAATCCGCCATTATAGGCAAATACATCATATTGTTTGCCTTTAAAACCTGTGTTCAGATACCCGAAATATTTTTTGAACCTGTCATACAATGGAGAGTAAGCATCGAGTTCTTGCAATTGTTTCCATTGTTTCAGAATTAACCGAACAGAATTTGGAGGCAACAAATTTCTATCTTCCGCAAAGAATAAAAACAAACATCTATCCAGTAATTTTTGTGATTTTTGAAAAAGTACCAAAGGCTCGAATTGTGGATTTAATTCACAGAGGTTCTGGAATAATTCCCTTTTGAAAAGTGAGTAATCTTTGTAGAGTTGCTTGGTGATTAATTCCTCCTGACTTAATGATTCTTCTTTGAGTTTTTTGGGAATATTATGCTTTACATTTTCAAAGTTTAAACACAGATAAAACAGTTCAAAATCTTTTTTATTTAGGTTGAATAGGTTGAACTCTATATGCTCAATAGCATTATCGATATAAAATCGCAGCTTTTCAAAGTTTGAAGTTATAACATAAACACATCCTGATTGGTTATTTTTATAACCAAAAGCCTGTTCTTCAACTTTGCTTAAATCTGTTGTATTTGTTCCTTTAAGCTCTATAATCCCAACAACCTTATCATTGATAATAATTCCGCCATCAGCTTTTTTGCTATCCTTTAAATTTTTAAGTTCGGTGGTTAAATTAAAGTTGTGTGCTGGATTTAAGGTATAACCCAAAATCTTTACAAACAAATCCCTTAAAAAACCTTCTTGGTATTGCTCCTCTTTACTGTTTCTAATATTTTCTTGAATAACAGGATTTAAGAAATGAGCTTGGTACAAATCCCATTTTTCATTGAGCACCACACTATCTTGGGATTTAAGGTATTTAGTAACAACCGTATTTTGGAATAATGGCATACCTGAAATATGTGTAGAAATAATTTATTGTTAAAAATAGTCAAATTATTACATACTAATTCCAAGTCTGCCACAAAATATATTTGTGTCAGAATCTATAAATAATCTTGAAGGCAAGCGTAAATAAGGCTAAAAAGGTTTTAAGAAGGATTTAAATAGGTTTTTTCTCCTAATTATTAAGTATTGAAAAATACAAAAATTTTCAATGAAAAACCCCACAAATTCGCAAATCTGTAGGGTTTTTATGGTTTAGATGGAAAAAGAATTTAATCCTCTTCTTCCGCTGGTAAATATCTCGAAAATCATTTAATTAAAATGATTTTGCCAAAATTTAATAGATCATAAAGTCGGGATGAGAGGATTCGAACCTCCGATCTCGCGGCCCCCAGCCGCGCACTTTAACCGGACTAAGCTACATCCCGAAATTTTCATTTATATCTTCTAAAAAACGTTTGGCTCCTCGTTTTTTAATTCTGCTGAATAAGATATAAACGTAATACATTTTAATCGTTTTACTAACCCAGGACGCGTACTTTAATGACGCCGTTTGCGTCACAGGCCTGCCACGCCTTAGCGTGGACTAAGCTACATCCCGAAATTTTTCAGGGGCGAATATACGAAAACACATGAAAAATATCCAAATTTTTCCATGATAGATTTTTTCATCACAAGTATGTGTTAAACCAATTTGTTTCATTTACGAATGTGGGTACAAATACCGAAATTTGCAACATGTCAAAACCAAAAAATAAACTGGATAAAAACCAAAAAAAAATGGTGCTCTGGGTCTTGGGATTCCTAATCGCCCTGGGGCCATTTTCAATAGATATGTATCTTCCGGGCTTTGAAAGCATGGCCCGCGAATTTAATACCACCAAGGCCGAAATTGGACTTTCCCTGACCAGTTTTTTTATAGGTCTGGGTATCGGCCAACTGATTTATGGCCCTTTAATGGATAAATTCGGGCGGAAAAAACCTTTATACATCGGATTGATTATTTATGTGGTGGCGGCAATTAGTTGTCTTTATTCCCCAACCTTGAACTGGCTCATTGGCTCACGGTTTTTAATGGCCATGGGAGCCTCGGCCGGAATGGTAGCCTCGAAAGCGATCCTTCGTGATTTATTTCCTGCAAAAGAAGTTGCTCGCGCCATGTCCATGTTGATGCTCATCGTCGGTGTTGCCCCAATCATCGCGCCGACCATCGGCAGCATGGTGACTGCTAATTTCACTTGGCATTATATTTTTCTTGTTCTTGCCCTTTTTGCCGCTATTATTTTTGCAGGGGTATTTTTTTTCTTGCCGGAAAGTATTCAACCCGATAAAACGGTACGCCTACGTTTCAAAAAAATCGTATCGAAATATCGTGGGATTTTTGTGGATAAGGTTTTTTTCACGTTTGCCATTTCCAATAGTCTAACTGTTGGTGCGCTGTTTGCATATATTGCTCACGCACCAGTCTTATTTATGGATGTGTATGGGTTTACGCATCTTCAATTCGGATGGCTTTTTAGTATCAATGCGGCCGGACTTATTTTGGGAAGCCAAATCAACCGTTGGATTTTGAAACGTTATTCCGTATTTCGTATTTCAATTTTCAACAGCGTTTTATTGGTCATTTTATCATTTTTGCTATTGCTTAGCGGTTATGTTTTTTCCAATTTTTACACCACGTTCATTTTGTTGTTTTTGATTTTGTTCCTTTTAGGGTTCCAAAATCCAAATACCACGGCTCTTTCCCTGGATCCTTTTGAAAAAAAAGCGGCACGGGCTTCCGCATTGATCGGTGGGCTAAAAATGACTTTCGGCGCATTGACTTCCTATTTCATCAGCGAATTCAGTTCAGCTAGTTTGTTGCCGTTGGCCATCATTTTAGTGGTCTGTTTCGTTATTAGTTCCGCTCTTTTATTTCGATTTCAAAAAAAGGAAAAACGCGCGCTGATCGGCATTGGTAGGTGAGAAATGTATAATGTATAATGTATATTGAATAATGTATATTGAATAATGTATATTGAATAATGTATATTGAATAATGTATATTGAATAATGTATATTGATTGAATAATAAATAGCCAATGGCCCAGTAACTTAATAACCCAATAACCCAATAACCAATTAACCAGTAAAGATCACCGATCACCATTTAAACAATTAACCCAATAACCCAATAACCCCAATAATGTTTAATGTTTAATGTTTAATGTTTAATGAATAATCGGTTATAGTAAATATTTAGTGGTAAAATCAAGTTTTCCAAAATAGAACATCACATTAATTTTAAACCTATCAAAGTTAGCAAACCCTCTTGCTTTTGCCAAAACACTTTGGATCCTTCCATTCAAGTTCTCGTGGCTTCC
>JBDNFD010000056.1:0-6945 GCA_041689995.1 Flavobacteriaceae bacterium
ATAAATCTATTGATCATATTATTTGAATTTACAAGTTAAATACTTCGTTCTATAGGCACCACAACCGCATGAATAGGGTTGTTGGTTTCCAAATTTTCGTTGAATTGTTTCACCAAATCGAAAAACAAATCAATCTTTTCATCTTCTGTAAATGAGAAAAACATGCTGCTATCCGCTCCACTTTTTTGAGAAGGAAACCAACTGGCGTTCATCATAAATGAAGATGTTCCGTTTTTATAGCCCTCGATATCCGAACCACTAAAACTCTCAATATTTGATTTTTTAAAAAGCTTAAGGACTTCATTTTCAAATTGATCCACAACGGTTACAATTAATAGTTTCATAGCTTTATTCTTTAAAGTTCTTTCGTTCAATCATGTAGTAAACCAGCGGTACCACAAGCAGCGTTAGCACTGTGGAAACAATGGTTCCGCCCATTAATGAAATGGCGAGTCCTTGAAAAATTGGGTCAAAAAGTATTACAAATGCTCCAATCACGACGGTTCCCGCAGTTAATAAAATTGGGGTAGTCCGTACTGCTCCTGCTTCAATTATGGCTTGTTTCAACGGAATTCCCTCAGCGGTTCGAAGATTTATAAAGTCAATTAACAGTACCGAGTTTCGTACCATAATTCCCGCTAAAGCAATCATCCCGATGAAAGATGTTGCTGTGAAAAAAGCACCTAAAACCCAATGGCCAAGTACAATTCCTATCAATGACAAAGGTATGGCAACCATCATTACTATTGGTGCTTTGAAGTTTTGGAACCATCCTACAATCAAGATATAAATGATGATAATTACTCCCAAAAACGCAATTCCTAAGTCGCGGAACACTTCTAAAGTAATTTGCCATTCACCATCCCATTTCACCGTAAAATTATCTTCAAATTCCGGTTGCTGTAAATACAGTTCGTTCATTTTATATCCTGCTGGTAATTTTATGTTGTTCAATTTGTCTGTCATTCCCAAAATAGCATAAACCGGGCTTTCAAGCTCTCCAGCCATATCTGCCAAAACATAAACCACCCGTTTTTGGTTTTTGCGATAAATGCTTTTTGCTCGAGTGCTTTCTTGAATATTTACAAGATCACCCACCGAAACCATATTGCCCTGTTTAGAAGCAATTTTCAACTGTGAAATATCCTGGATGGTAGATTTTTCCTTCTCATCCAAAGTCAATACTATTCCAACTTGTTCCGCAGCATTTTCAGCATAGAGATTAGTTACAGGATTATCCGAAAGTGCCATATTCATTGTATAAACGATCTGTTGTGGTGCCACCCCGTAGCGCATCGCCTTTTCTTTGTCTATTACAAATTCATATTCCGTTTGATCGGCTTCGACCATCCAATCTACATCTACAACATCTGGGGTTTCGTTCAAAATATCCTCAACTTGCTTTGCAACTGCAATCTGTTGGTCATAATTTGGGCCATAAATTTCTGCTACGATTGTCGAAAGTACTGGAGGTCCGGGTGGAACTTCAACAATTTTAATGTTTGCACCAAACTTGTTTCCAATTTCTTGAATATGCGGACGAATTAGTTTTGCAATATCGTGGCTCTGTTCTTTTCTTTCATCCTTCCCTACCAAATTCACTTGAATATCAGCCATATTACTTCCGCCACGAAGGTCGTAATGGCGCACCAAACCGTTAAAAGTAATCGGTGCGGAAGTACCGACGTAGTTTTGATAATCAACAACAAGCGGTTGTGTTGAAAGGTATTGCCCAACCTCACGAGCAACTACTGCAGTACGTTCCAAAGTAGTTCCTTCGGGCATATCGATCACTACTTGCATTTCGTTTTTATTATCGAAAGGAAGCATTTTCACGGCAACAGATTTTGTAAAGAACATCAGTATCGAACCTAAAAGCATCAAAACAGTAATTCCTAAAAACCAGAATCTTGTTTTCTTGTTTTCAATTAAAGGAGTTTCAAATTTTGAATAAATTCGATAGATTAAAGTACTCTCCAAAGGTTTTTCTGGCTTCGGTGCTTTTCCTTTCCCTCCAAAAAGGCGGGCAGGTTTCTCCTTTTCACGTAGAAAAATATAACCCAAATACGGGGTTATCGTCAAGGCTACAAACAACGACAGTATCATCGCAATTGAAGCACCAATAGGCATTGGCGACATATACGGCCCCATCAACCCAGAAACAAATGCCATTGGCAATACAGATGCAATTACCGTAAGCGTTGCCAAAATAGTTGGGTTACCCACTTCGTTTATTGCGTAAATAGCAGCTTGCTTAAACGGCAAGCGTTTCATCTTGAAATGCCGGTGCATATTTTCGGCAATAATAATGGAGTCGTCCACTACAATTCCGGTAACGAATACCAAAGCGAAAAGCGTAATTCTGTTCAACGTATAATCGAGCAAATAGTAGCTTAAAAGCGTCAATGCAAACGTAATTGGCACCGAAAGAAAAACCACTAATCCACCGCGCCAGCCCATTGCTAGCATAACCACCAAGGTAACGGCAATGATAGCGCCCATAAGGTGCATCAGTAATTCTGAAACTTTTTGGGAAGCTGTTTCGCCATAGTTCCGTGTGATTTCTACGTGAACATCATCGGGAATTAAGTTGCTTCGTAGATGGTCCACTTTATCGATAATCACATCGGCGATTTTCATCGCGTCCGCACCTTTTCTTTTTGCTACAGAAATGGTTACCGCTGGATATTCTGAAGGATAATTTGAAACACTTTCGCCAGCTCCTCCGAAACCGAAAGAAACATAGTTTCTCGGAATCTCAGGACCGTCAAAAATAGCTGCTACCTGCTTCAAATAAATAGGTTGGTTCTGTTGCACGCCCACAACCAAGTTTTCAACATCGGTTGCAGATTTTAGGAAATTTCCCGTGGTAACCAAGAACTCCGTATCATTTTTATCAAAACTGCCGGAAGTCATTTGTTGGTTGTTTGCCTTTATCATTTCGGCAACACTCAAAAAGTCTAATCCACTCGCAGCCAATTTGTATTTATCCAAAACAACGCGCACTTGTCTGTTTCGCCCTCCAACTTTGTGGGTGGTGGAAACTTTATCCGCCTTTTCAATTTCTTGGGTAAGTTCGTCTGCAATTTGTTTCAGTTGAAAATCATCATAATTTTCGCTCCAAAGTGTTATTCCCAGCATCGGCACATCATCTATGGCACGAGGTTTTACAAGCGGCATGGTTACACCCGGAGGCATTTGGTCCATATGCTTGTTCATTTCGTTGTAAAGTTTCACGAAAGAACGTTCTATGTCTTCGCCCACGTAAAATTGTACAATTACCATCGCCCCTTCATTCGAAGAAGTGGAATACACATATTCAACTCCAGGAATATTGGAAACCAGTTTTTCCAACGGCTTCACAACTCTAGATTCTACTTCTGTTGGGGATGCGCCGGGATAGCCCACAAAAATGTCGGCCATCGCCACATCAATTTGTGGCTCTTCCTCGCGCGGTATCAAAAACGAACTGTAAACGCCAACGACCATAAACACGATCATCAACAGCACCGTAAGCTTTGAGCCTATAAATAACTTGGCAATTTTGCCTGCTAATCCGTCCTTCATGATTATTGTTTAATGGTTATTTTCACGCCGTTAAAAAGCTTACCTTCGGAAGAAATAATATAATTTTCATCTGCGGACAGGCCAGAAAGTACCTCCACGTTATCGCCGAAAGTACGGCCCAATCGCAACCAGCGCAGTATTGCCGTGTTGCTTTGGCTCACCGTGTAAATTCCTCTTAATTGGCCGCGCTTTACCAAAGCTTCCACAGGAACCAAAACTGTAGTAACATCAATTTTCTTTTCCATTGGAAATTGCACGGTAGCATACATTCCCGAGAGAATGCCCGCATCAGTTTTATCCAAAACTACTTTTACCAAATATTGTCCGCCAGTATTTTTTGCTGAAGTACTCATTTCGGTAACTGTTCCTGGAAGTATTTTATCTGAAGATTTTACAATCACATTTACTTCTGTACCAGATTTTATTTTTGAAATTTCACTCTCGGGAACTGAAGCGGTAACTTCAAAATTCTCTGGACCTTCTACAGAAATCAAAGGCTCACCTGGATTTGCCATATCTCCAGCATCAATGAATTTATTGGTAATAACACCATCAAAAGGAGCACGAAGATTTACATAAGCGAACTGCGACTGTACTTCGTTTTTCATTTGCTTTGCACCTTCCAATCTCGCTTTTGCCATTTCGTAACGAGCGCGTTGATCATCGAGTTCTTTTTGACTCGCACTATTTTCTGCGAACAAATTTTGGAAACGTTGGTAATCTTTTTCGGCATTGTTGAAAGCAGCCTGCGCTTCAGTAATTCCAGCACTTGTCTGCGCTTGTTTTGCTGAAAGATCGGAATTATTGATGCTAATCAGCAATTGTCCTTTTGTAACTTTTTGACCTACATTTACGTGAACTTTGTCCACAAATCCCATCATTCTTGTGCTAAGTGTTGCGCTGTTTGCGGCTTCTATTTTTCCGCTTGCGGTTAAAAAAGGAGTGTTATTTTCTGCAGCTACGGAACTTACTGTTACTGAAACTGGAGGAGTGTTATCAATTTTCTTTTCTTCGGAAGAATTATTGCAGGCTGTAAAACTGAGAACCGCCGAAAAAAGAATGGTTATATATAGTGATTTCATACGAATGGAATTATTTTAATGAATTGGTTTTTAATTTATAGATTGAATTAACTATCACTTGTCATTTTTATACCTACAAGGAGCCCCGCAGAAAAGCGGGGGACACCTTGCAGGATGCGTTTTAGTTTTTGGTTAAAAATTGAAGGTATGCCAAGGCGTAATTATGCTGAAAAACGGTGTTGTAATATTCCAACTGCTTTTGTGAAAATTGCGTTTCAGCACTCAATAAATCGGTAGTTCTTTCTAAACCTTCCTTGAATCTATTTGTGCGAATTCGCAAAGCTTCTTTGGATTGTTCGAGCGCTAATTCAGTTAATTTCAGATTGTTTTTTGCATCCTGGAACATTCGTTTTGCCTTGTTAATTTCCAATTGGCTTTCAGCTTTATATTGCTCCAATTCAAGAATTATTTTGTTGAATTCGGCTTTGCTTTTTTGGATTTTTCCGAAGCGTTTTGAGCCCTCGAAAAGATTCCACGTCATGGCTGCCCCGAATAAATATCCGTTTGCATCTGCCTGAAAAATCTGGTCGTCATATAGCTCATAGCTTCCGAAAGCGTTCAGCCGTGGCAGAAAAGTCATTTTATCTGCGTTGTAATTTTGTTTGTAGGCTTCCGCCACAAACTCCATTGCTTGAATATCGGCCCTGGAATTGGAAAGATTTTCAGAGGAATTAAATTCCGCTGAAACCGTAAGTGAATCCGTGGGTTTCAAAACACCTGAAACTTGTTCATTCATAAGCAAAGCAAGATATTCCGAAGCGTTCATTACATTGCTTTTTGAGTACTGTAATTGGTTTTCTACTTCTGTAATGCGCACTTGCACGGCCAAAACATCACTTTGTTGCAAATAACCCTGTTTAAAACTGTTGTTTGCCAAACGAAAATTTTCATTCGCTGCTTTTAGTGCAGATTCCAATACGGCTACACTTTTATAAGCCAATTGCAATTGCATATAAGCCTTTTCGGTTTCCAAAGAAATATAATCGCCCTTGCGTGCTAACTGCATTTGGGTTGCTTCCCATTTTGCTTTTGCGGCTTTCCGCTGAAAAATGCCATCAACATTTATAATTGGCTGTTGCACTTCCAGTTTGGTCGTGAAAATTTGAATCTGTGACGGATTGTTTAATTTATTTGGGTCAAAATCTGCTTGCGTCACTATTTCTTGATTTAGCTTAAAACCAAACGCCATTAGCGGATTGGTAGTTGCCATTCCGGTGTACGAAGCGGTTACATTGGGCAGAAACACCGCATTTGTCTGGTTATAATCGCCTTTTGCGGAAAGTACTTGTTGCTCTCCTATCTTCAATTTATTGTTTTGTTGCATCACCTTTTCCAGCACTTCGGCTTTGGAAATGGGTACGGTTTGCTGCGCGAAAACTATGGTTGGCAGCAAACCAATTATTGTGATTATTTGCTTAATCTTCATTGCTGATTTTAATTTGATGCAAACATACGTTGGAAATCTTGGCCTGTCAGTAACTAATGTTACCAAAGCCATGCCTACTGGCAGGTAAAAAAAAACACCCATTTTGGGTGCTTTTCACTAACCAAATCATCTGTAATCTTTAGAAGCGAACCAACCAAGAAATATTCTTAAATAAATTGATTGAATTTGGTCAGTTCTTTTGGTACAATTTTATGTAGTGGTATTATTATAACTCATCATTAGAGCCACGCACTATTCTTGAAATGATTCCTTTTTGATCTGTGAATTCTGCAATTATTACACCTCCAACATGTACTGCAATAAATGCTATTAGATAATAAATACCAAGCACATGAATTTCTTCCATTGGTTTTTTCAAATCTTTTGGACCGAATTCTATTAAAAGCCCCGTAACCAAGGAAACCATCACGCATAAATAAAAAATAATATAGGTCCATTTCTGGAATTTCTGTTTGAAAGAGAGGCCATGGGCCAAAGGGTTTTGGAATTTCATAGTTCCGAAAAAAGGAAGCATGAAGCGCAAACTAAACAAGCCAGTTAAGGCATATCCGAAATAAATATGCCAATTCCACATGGGTTTTCTTATCTGTTTTGCTAGAGTAATAAGCTGATCTCGCGACAGTGATTGATCGGTTCCATTGAGATAAGCCTGAATGATATCTGCCATGTTATTTTTATTCATCCAAGTCAATCTCAGAAAAATAGTTATTAACTCAAGTTTCGCACCCATTATTTAGAGGGTTTAAAACGATAATAAATAGCATGAAAACCAAGGGAAACCCTTGGTTTTATTGTATCTTTAAGTTACTAAACACAAAGTACAAAACATGCTACAACACGAAGATATTG
>JBDNFD010000057.1:0-2710 GCA_041689995.1 Flavobacteriaceae bacterium
AACCGCTTGCAGTAATGATCCGATTTGTGCGATAGAGCACGGGTCGTAATTTTACCCTTATTTAGCAAACCTATCATTTGACTGAATATCGGCTGTCCGAAAAAAATAGTACTTTTACCCATAGTTGAATTTTTGGTCAGAGATTAATTCTTCTATATACGAAAAAAGCCTCAATTATTGAGGCTTTTTTTATCGGACACTAATAAATTTTAATATTTACTTTTATTCCGATTCTCCGGTTTCCAGCAATAAATACCGTCACCAAGAAAAAAAAATATTTATCTTTGCCCGCATTTATTTAAAGCATTCCACAAAATCCAAATTCATAATGAAAAAAATCCTGTCCCTATTATGTGTGGGAATATTGCTGACGGCCTGTGATTCCACAAAGCAAATTTCTTCTTCCTCATCATCGGCCACTTCTACCGATAACCAGTACAAAATTCTTACGGTGGCATTTTACAACTTAGAAAACCTTTTCGATACGGTCAACGATACAAGAAAATTTGATGAACGTTCGCCCATTATGGAAATGCCTGCGGAATTGAGACCGGAAGCTTACCGCAAAAAACTTCATAATATGGCCAGTGTCCTCGCAAAAATTGGCACAGATGTGACCAAAAATTTACCTGCAATAATCGGTATAAGCGAGGTGGAAAACCAGAAAGTGGTTGAAGATTTGGTAAACCAGCCCGAATTGATCGACAAACATTATGGTATTATTCATTATGATTCCCCTGATGAACGAGGAATTGATGTGGCCCTTATTTACCGAAAAGACGTATTTCGCCTCATTAGCTCCAGTCCGCACAGTGTTTATTTATATGATTATGAGCATAAAAAGCAAGATTACACCAGAGACCAATTATTGGTTACTGGATTTCTGGACGGGGAAAAAATGCATTTTATTGTAAACCATTGGCCTTCGCGAAGTGGTGGGGAAGCAGCGAGCGAATCCGGTCGATTGGCAGCAGCAGCTGTGAACAAAGGAATCATCGATTCCATTCAAGCGGTGGATCCGTATGCAAAAATCATGACCATGGGCGATTTCAATGACAACGGGTACAACAAGAGTATCAAAGAAGTCCTTGGTACAAAAAGCGAACAAAAAGATGTAAAACTAAAGGGACTGTACAATCCGTATGAGGCGCTTCATGCCCAAGGAATTGGCAGCAACGCTTACCGCGATGGATGGGACAATTTCGATCAAATCATCATGACCAAACCTTTCTTGGCCGACGATTATGATTCCTACCATTTTTACAAAGCATTTGTTTTTAACCCCAAATATATGCTTACCCCCAAAGGGCGCTACAAAGGTTATCCTTTTCGCAGTTGGGGCAACGGCACTTTCACCGGTGGTTATAGCGACCACTTTCCCGTTTATGTTTATTTGATAAAGAAGTTTTAGGCTTTAGGCTGTAGGCTGTAGGCTGTAGGCTGTAGGCTGTAGGCTGTGGATCTGATCCTTCAAATCAATCCCTTGTAATCCCCAAAATATCGAATTTCATGACCCCGTTGGGAACCTTCACTTCGGCGGTTTCCCCTACTTTTTTTCCAAGCAGACCTTTCCCAATTGGGGAATCGACGGAAATTTTTCCTGTTTTCAAATCAGCTTCGCTTTGCGCCACCAATTTATAAGAAATTTCCATTCCGTTCATTTGATTTTTTATTTTCACAGTGCTGTGCACCAATACTTTTGAAGTATCCAACTGCGATTCGTCGATAATCCGCGCATTGGCCACAATGTCTTCCATTTTTGAAATTTTCATCTCCAACATTCCTTGTGCCTCTTTCGCAGCGTCATATTCCGCATTTTCACTCAAATCGCCCTTATCCCTAGCTTCGGCAATGGCATTCGAGGCGCGTGGGCGTTCCACATCTTTTAAATTATTGAGTTCATCACGTAATTTTTTCAATCCTTCAGCGGTGTAATAAGATACTTTGCTCATAACTTCATCGTTTATATATATAAAAAAAGGAATCCCACTCGCACGGGATTCTCTGGAACAAATATATAAAATATCCATGAAGAATGCAATTTATTGTACATTGCGCGCTATATTTTAACCTTATTGTTGAATAGAAAAGTTCCAGGTTTCAAAAGGAGAGATTTCACCATGAAAAAATATTTTTTACCATTTCTTTTGTTGCTAATAGTTTCCGCGTGCAGCAAGGATGACAACAGGACGAGAAACCCAAATTTATTGGACATCAATTTTCAGTTTTCTTTGGATATGACCTTGCCGCAGTATAGCAGTTTGCAATTTCCGTCCAATCCAGTTTTCGTGAACGGACCAAATTATGGAAACAAAGGAATTATCATTATTAATACCGGGAATTCCTATCGTGCATTTGACGCCAGCGACCCGAACCATCCGCCAAGCACTTGCTCCCTTTTATTGATCAATGGAATTGAGGGAATCTGTGGCTGTGGCGATGGCAATACATACAATTTGTTCACGGGACAGCCAAAAGGCGGCAGCCTGAAATATCCTTTATTGGAATATCGGGTAGAACAAAACGGGAATATTTTGATTGTTTCAAATTAAAAAAATGGATTTTTTTGATACCTTAAATCCGCAAGTTAGCTATAAGTTTTCGGATTTTGATTTTCCTTTGATTTTTGATCCAAATGTTGGGTGTTCTCTGCGTGCCACTTCCTGGTTTTCAGGCTATTGGACACACCTGCCCTTACCCACTTCCAACT
>JBDNFD010000058.1:0-1785 GCA_041689995.1 Flavobacteriaceae bacterium
AAACCTGGTTGCGCATTTAAATTTTGAAGTGTGCCAAATGCAAACATCAGGCATATAAGGAGAATCCTTTTTTTAAATTTTATATTTTTCATCCTATGCGGTTTTTGCATTATTTAATAATTAATTTTTGGTTGCTGTCTTTTCCATTGTGCTTCAATTTCACAATATAAATTCCAGCATTCAATCGGCCTGCTTGAATATTGACGCGGTTATCCGCGCCCATTGTTCCATCGAACTTGTACACTTCTTGTCCCAAAATATTATAAAGGGAAATGTGCACCTCATCGCCTGCGGTATTCGGCAAAGATACATAGAAATTACCATTGATGGCCGGATTCGGATATATTGAAAAAGTATTTACTATGTTTTCATTTACTGATAGATCACTCACATTGAATATAATAGAAAAACGATCGGTTGCAATACTTTCGGGAATGGATGGGTCGATGGTGAAATTAACTGCCGTCAAGGAATTGGCGTTCAGTTCGGTTTCCGTATCCAAATAGGCATCTTTTAAATAGGCAGTTACATTGTCTGCAATATCATTTATTTCTACCAGGAACGTATAATCGGTAAAGCGATATTGGTTGATGAACAAAGGCAGAATTTCATCATTTGCAGGCATGTTCCTACTTTCTATGGAATAATAGCCGGTTTCAATAGTACGGGCCAAGTTTTCATCCAAATTGCCAAATTTCAGCGCATCTTTCATATCGATCCCATTGTTGCCGGAAGCACTGAATTTAATTTTCAATCCATCGGAAGCATTTTCGCCAGCGGCATAATTTGCTTGGGTGAACAAATTGACCATAACATATGGGTTTCTATAAACGCTATTGGTTTTAAAAGTCGCCGTTTGATCGACCGAGGTATTTTTATCGCTTTCACGAAAAACTAGTTGCGGCACGGTGCCAGCAGTTCCCGTTACAAAAAATCCTCCTTGTACCGGTTGAAGGTATTTGTTGGCCTGGGTAGTACCCGATGCACCGCCGATAATAGTGGTTCCGCCGCCCACCGTCAGATCCACGGATACATAAGCGCCCCTTCCGCCCAAGGTCGGATCCCATATATAATAGTAGTTAGGATTTACGTTTGTGGCGTGGATCAGAACTTTGTTCATGTCCACAGCTGCATGAAAAGGATTTCCAAAGAAATTGAAAGATCCGCTAGAATTGTTGAAATTGTTCATTGTCACCGGTCCTTTTTCCACAGAACCAGTGGCACGAAGTCGCGTATCGGTTGGGGTTGTTGCGTTCGAAGTAATGTCAATAGTTCGGTCGCCGCGTATCATCAAGCGGTAGGGTGTACCAGCAACAAGTGTGTTCGTGGTATTGCCAATATTGTACCATGCCGCGGTAGAATTGTTAAGAAGGAACATGGAAGGATTTCCCGAAGGGGAATAATCAAATCCATTGGTGCCGTCGGGATCAGTTCCAACCCCGGTAATATGAGTGCCATAACCTGCCGGACTGCTATCCGTATAAACAGTGGCACCTTCCTGCCAATTTGCACGGATGCTGGTAGAAGTGGTTACGGAAGACGAAACGAAACGAAATGCACGTCGTGCGGGGAAACATTGCTCCGCCGTGACATTACCGGAAATATCCCCGGTCAATTCCGCTATTTGACCTGTTCCTTGTGAAACTCCGGCCACAAAGTTACAAGTAAGCGTAATATTACCATTGGTGGTCAACATACCAGATTTCACATTTAAAACCCCAGTAATACTAAGCTCGGAGTTCATCTCAACCCCCGAGGAATTTTCCACGGTAAATTTGTCAAAAT
>JBDNFD010000059.1:0-3836 GCA_041689995.1 Flavobacteriaceae bacterium
CTATTCCTTCAAGATCCTGAACTCCGATCTTCTGTTCTCTTGGTACTGCTCCTCGGTGCAGCCATTGCCGCAATCGACCTTGGGCATGGTTTCCCCGAAGCCTTCACCGCTGATGCGGGAATTGTCGATACCTTGGGAAACAATGTAACTTGCCGTGCTCTTCGCGCGCCGGTCGGACAAGGCCAGGTTATAGGCATCCGTGCCACGGTTGTCCGTGTGCGAGCGCACCTGTATCTTCATCTTTGGGCGCTCTTTCATCACCCGTACCAATCGGTCCAGTTCCAACGCCGCCTCCGGGGTGATATCCGATGAGTCGTACGCAAAATAGATCGGTTCCAATACCACTTCCTTCTCCGTGATCACTGGCTCGGGGCTTAGGGCCACCGTCACGCGGGCCTCGCCTTTGCCGGTCTGTTCCGCTGTTACCGAATTGCTGAAGTAGCCTTGCGCCCCGGCCTGTACCTCATAGCTGCCACAGGGCTGGGTGAAGTCCGCAGAGCCCTTGGCCGAGGATATTTGTGTGCCGACGCTTTTACCACCTTGGGTATATAAGGCAACCTTCGCGCCCGAGATAGGCTTTTGCGTGGTCGCGTCAACAACCATTACATAGATGGCGCCCTCGCATTTCTGGATCGGCACCAACGTGTAGATATCGTCGTTCAGTCCATTTTCCTGTCCCCGGTTCGAGGAAATAAAGGCTTTGTTTTCCTGTGGATAGTACGTAAAAACAAAGTCGTCCCGATGGCTGTTCACCGGTGCACCAAGGTTCTTCACTTCCCCAAAACCATCGCCATTGGCAGCGGCCGAAAAAATATCCAGCCCACCAAGGCCCAAATGGCCGTTGCTGGTGAAATAAAGCGTGCCGTCCCGTGCGATGAAAGGAAAGCTCTCACGCCCTTCCGTGTTAATGCCCTTCCCTAGGTTGCGGGGCTCACCAAAGCTGCCGTCGTCATTAATGGACACTTTGTAAAGGTCGGTGTCTCCTTGCCCTCCCGGCATATCGCCCGCAAAATAAAGTGTCTTCCCATCGGGGGACAGCACCGTGTGGCCCACCGAATAATCGATGCTGTTGAAGGGCAAGGGGGTTATGTTGGTCCATTCCCCGGCGATCCAACTGGCTTTGTAGATGCCCAATTGGCCGATCTCCGAGCCTTTCTCATATTCCCCGTTGCGCGTGAAGTACATCGTCTTCCCATCGGGGGCAATGCTCACCGTGCCTTCGTGCCGTTTTGTGTTCACATCACCGGGCAAGTGCTCCACCTCTCCATATCCATCGCCCATCGCATTGGCCGTGTAAACGTCCAAATAACCGCCCCGCGAGCCTTTGCGCGAGGAGACAAAGTAAAGCTTCCCGTTGTAAAGGTGACCCCCAAAATCCGATCTATCGCTGTTGATCTCCATTTTTTCGATCGTGAACCCGGGCTTTTGGCCCATTATACCGGAAAAATAACCGGGGTTCTGCCGGTAGGCTTTCGCCCGTCCGTCAGTGGGGTAGGCTCTCGCAAAGTCGTCCATCGCGGCCTTGGATTCATCGAACTTCCCATTGCTCTTCAACAATTGGGCGTAGCGGTAATAATCCGTGGCTTGTGCCCCGTCTTGTTCCAACACCATCGCATAGTATCGTTCCGCCGCCTTGGTGTCCTGCAGTTTGAAATAGGATTCCGCCAAGCGTTCGTAAACATAGGGCGTCGCCTTCCCCTTCTCAACCAGTTTCCCGTAGTCTTCCGCGGCATCTTGGTACTCCAACGCCGCAAAGTGCTTGTCCGCACGTTTTGTGTCCTTGTTCTGTGCCGTGAGCGTTAGCCCCGCCACCATCAATAATACTAGTATATATGTCCTTTTCATCGTTGTTGTTTGTCTTTTGGTTAGAAATAACGGGGTGAACGGAAGGTTTTCTCCTTGAAGTAGATGTCGAACAATATGAAGGCTTCATAAGATGGTTCTTCTATGTCGGAGATCGTGTAGTCATAGGCAAAGCCCAACTGGACCCAGTCCGTGGCACGAAAGCTCACCAGCCCGCTCACCGCATCCTCGTAACGGTACGAGGCCCCGATCTCGAACCGGTCGTAGAACAAAAAGTTCGCGTTCACATCAAAGGACAAGGGTGCGCCAAAGGCCGTCTTCAATAGCGTCGAGGGCTTGAACTTCGTGTTCTCGCCCAACTGGAACACATAGCCCGCAGTGGCGAAAAAGTGCCGCTGCTCGCTCCCATATTCCACTCCTTGGTCATCCAAATGGATCGTCTCCAATATGTTCGGAACAGAAAAACCAACATAATAGTTGTCCGCGTACAACAAAAAACCCGCACCGAAATTTGCGTAGGTCTCATCAACATTGCTGCTGAAAGCGGGGTCACCCGCGTCGATCAAACCGACATCGAGAAGGCCAACCTTCTGGAAGGTCGCACCGGCCTTCACACCAAAGGCCAATTTCGTCGCGCCCCCCAAACCGATCGTATACGAGAAGTCAACATAGGCATTGGTCTCTTTCACCGGGCCGTACTCGTCCGAGATCGCAGAGACACCAAGGCCCGTCTTCTCCCCTATCGGGGAATGTGCCGAAAAAGTATAGGTCGTCGGGGCGCCCTCAAAGCCCGCCCACTGGTTGCGGTAGAGCAGCCCGATGGACAAACTTTCCTTGGATCCCGCATAAGCCGGGTTCACAACGTTCATATTGTACATGTACTGCGTGTACTGGGGGTCTTGCTGCGCCGAGGCCCCCCAGATCGTCAGGAGCGACACGGACAACAATATTACTGTTCTTTTCATTTTTATGAGGTTTTTGGTTGTTCTTTTTTTGCGCGGCATGGCTTAGTTTATTTGTTGGTTGATGTAAACCCAGCCAGTCAACACTTGCTTGCCCTTCAGCTTCTCTCCGTCTTCCAACTTGATCACGTAATAGTACGTCCCGGTCAACAGTTCATCACCGTCGTCCGTCTGCCCGTGCCACTGCGCATCGTAGCCGCCCGTCTTGTTGTACACCGAACGTCCATTGCGGTTGAAGATCTCGATGCTGTTCACCTTAAGGTTCGTCAAATCGAAACTGTCGTTCAATCCGTCGCCATTGGGCGATATCCCTTGCGGGACCTCGCAGGCCTCGACCGTTACAGCGATGATCTCAGAGGTGGATTTGCATTCACCGTACACAACTTCTACTTTGTAAGCGCCAGATTCGGTGATCGACAAGGTGGGGCCCGTTTCGCCGGAAATCAACGTCCCATCCTTGAACCAGCTATAGGCCACGCCATCACTTGGCGCACCTGTCAAGGTCGTGGTCAAGGTCACCGCATCGCCCGTGCAGAAAGCGTTCTCGGGGTTGCCCGAGGAAACCAAAACGTCCGGGTCGGATTTTGAAATAACAATCTCTTGTGTCGTGGCACAATTGGCCGCATCGGCATAAGCCGTAACAGAATAGGCCCCGAACTCGGTAACAATAAGTGTCGCGCCGGTTTCGCCCGGTAATATAATTCCGCCCAAAGACCATTCGAAAATCGTGGAATCTATCGGGAAGTTTGACGGTGTGGCGTCCAAAACCACATTTGTCAAATCACATGTTTGGATATCTTCACCCAAATCGAATATCGGCGATTCATTGAAGGTGATTTCCACCGCTTCTTCCGCTGAATCACAATTGTTGATGGTCACAACCACCGTATAGCTGCCATCTTGGGCAACCGTAATGGTCGGGGTGGTTTCGCCCGTGCTCCACAAATAAGTGGCGCCTGATTCATCTTCCCCGGTGATCACCGGATCGATCGTATAGCTACTTATATCGCACAACTCTTGGTCACCGCCCAAATCAACTGTGAAATCGGAATTGGTGATCACTATTTCATC
>JBDNFD010000060.1:0-2769 GCA_041689995.1 Flavobacteriaceae bacterium
AATTAAACAACTAACCGATTAACATCACCGATTAACCAATTAAACAGATCGCCATTTAACCATTTAAACAATTAACCGATTAACCCAATAACCATTAAATGTTTAATGTTTAATGTAGAATGAAGACGAATAACCAATAACTCAATAACTCAATAACTCAATAACTCAATAACTCAATAACTCAATAACTCAATAACTCAATAACCAATAACCAATAAAAAATGAAAGCCACTGTCAGCCGAAAAGCCCATTTCAATGCCGCGCACCGACTTTTCCGAAAGGAATGGAGCGACGAAAAGAATGAACGTGTTTTTGGGAAATGCAGTAATCCAAATTACCACGGGCATAATTACGAACTCGTGGTTTCCATTACCGGTGAAATCGATTCTGAAACTGGCTTTGTGATTAGTCTCGATTTTTTGAAAAAGCTCATCAAATCAGAAATAGAGGATGTTTTCGATCATAAAAACCTGAATGTAGAAGTTTCTGATTTTGAAGATCTAAATCCTACGGCGGAAAATATTTCGATGGTTATTTGGGAAAAATTACGACAAAAAATTGATGAGAAATCAACTTTGGAAATAACCTTGTACGAAACCCCACGAAATTTTGTGACGTTCAGTGGTTAGTAAACTTTTATCTAAAAACGCTCCAATCCAAACTCAAGGAAAAAACATTGGAATATAAAGCCACACTTTGATCGCCAATATCGGTGAACGCATAATCTACTTGAATTCCGCGATATTTGAAACCGACTCCAAATCCAGGTTGAAAACCTACGCTCACACTTCCATCAAGTTGGGTCACATCCTGAAAATTTCCTATTCCGCCGCGTAAATAAATCATTTCGATATATCCCACTTCAAATCCGAATGCCGGGGAAATACTTACGGCTGAGGTGGAAATAATATCATTGGTTTCAGTAAAACGCATATTCAAATCGAGCTCTGTTTTTAATTCCAAATCGCGATGGAGCATAAAATCCCTTCCCACACCGAGTTGTAATTTTGGCAAGGTAATTTCCGTTGTTTCCGGCAATTCCTGATTCTGACCCTCGACGGCTTGTTGGATTTCCGCATATTTTTCTTTGTCAATGCTCCAAGTGTTGAATGAGGTGGTAATATCTCGCGCCATTGCTCCAAAATGCCAATTTTTTTGTTCGTACTGAAGTCCGACATCAAACCCAAATCCCCAAGAATGCGCAAAATCACCAATGATACGCCGAATTACTTTTGCGTTTATTCCATAACTCAAACCATCCAAAGGCAACTTCCGTGCGTAGGAAAGGGTAAAGGCATAATCTGCCGTAGAAAATTTACTGATTCGGCTGTAATCTATATTTCCTTGATCGTCAATTAATTGTGTGGTGTTCAAAATATCGTCCACCCCAAAACGAATGATACTGAAACCTACTGCACTTTTTTTGTCCAACGGCATTGCACCGCCGATATAATCATAATTGGCAATATTGGCAAAATAGCTGGCATGCATCACCGCAATTTGAGTATCTTTTAATTCAGTTAGTCCTGCCGGGTTCCAATAACCAGAATTAACATCGGAAGTCTTTGCTACCACCGCATTTGCCATGCCGAAAGCACTCGCCCCAACGCCAATGTTCAGAAATTCGTTTGAATATTTTCGGACACTTTGGCCGGAAGCAATTCCGAAAACAAGGAGCAGCAAGAAGAATATCTTGTTTTTCAAAAATGAATTTTTAATTAATGTGAATTAATTCTTAAATGTATAAACTTGGATATCGGAACGATATTGCATGGAAAGCAGGGCAAAAATTTCAAAATAATTGAACACTGAACACTGCAAATTGCTCACTAAGAATTCCCCCAATTTGCGATTTCTTCGGGAGTCCACACATTCGGAAAAAATTTGCGCTGCTGATATTTTGGATGTAAATATTTTTTCCATTCCGAACCGCCCGTCGCAGCTTGTGTCACTCCTTTTTTGTCCAAATAATGCTGAGCTGTGTTCAGGTGAACCAAGGGCCAGACCACATTGAAAAAATGATCGAATTTTTTGACTTTTTGAATCAAATCTTTCGATGGATTTTCCATTTTTTCGAATTTTTCCATTAAAGTTTCCCCTTGCATCTTTTTCGCCAACGCAATAAAATCCGACAAATACTTTTCTTCAAAAAGGCGTAACGTCAAGGTTTTCGTATCTGTTTTTCGGTCATGGCCCGCATCTTTCCAATAAATATAATCGAAATAATCTTCAATGGAAGGATTTTTGGGCAAACGTTCTTTTCCTTTTTGGTTGATCAGGTTTTTCAAAGGAGTGCAATAAATCTCCAAAAACCGGAATTGTGCGCTTTGAAATCCACTTGCTGGTG
Source organism: Flavobacteriaceae bacterium (assembly GCA_041689995.1). Classification (GTDB taxonomy): domain Bacteria; phylum Bacteroidota; class Bacteroidia; order Flavobacteriales; family Flavobacteriaceae; genus DASSWG01. The sequence goes on from JBDNFD010000060.1 coordinate 2,348, forward strand.
TTAAACTGGAACGAAAGGTGTTATAATCGTCATAATTCATCCCATCTTTCATTACGTCGAATGAAGTGATAAGCATATCTGTGTACCGAAGCATTCGCGATAATTTATCAATGAAAATTGCTTCCGACTGATTATTTTCACCCGTTAATTGCTTTACTTCATGAACCATTAATTTCAAGGTAAGCTCTACCACCTGATGGTACATGATGAAAATTTCCTCATCCTTGAAATTTGTTCGTGGTTTTTGAAGGGTCAGTAAAGTATCAACCTGAATATAATCCCAATATGTGATAGGTTTTGCCTGCAACAGACCTTTGAAATAGGTTTCTGGGTTTTCGCCTAAATTTTCATATTTTTCTACCAATTTTTCGATCAACTCTTTATTGTTCATTCCTTCGGATTTTTGCCGCCAAAGTTAATTA
>JBDNFD010000061.1:0-9226 GCA_041689995.1 Flavobacteriaceae bacterium
CTTTTTTTGTTTAATCTGGATTAAACAAAGATAAAAGGACAAATACATTCTGATATCATATAATATGTAATGAACGACCTAAATTTTTGGGCTAAAAAATAATGCCCCGAATTTTTTGACGGAGTTTATAGACAGACACTAGTTAGAACGGCATTTCTATAATTTTGATTTTTATTCACATTATCAAATTCAGAAAAACATTTTTTATAGAAATAAATAATGGAATATATTTTGGCTTTCTTATCAGCAAACACCAATTTAACAAGAGTGTCAACTTTTGCTTCAATTGATTCTAATTTCTTATGAATCTTATTTAAATAATGCTGCCTAATAATCATGGAGCCAATGGCATAAACCGCTAAAGGAGCGGCGACCAATCCATTTAGTATATATGAGCCATGTGCGACAATCCCGCCATTTTGCATAATTGCTGTTCCCTGTCCCGCACCAATCCTACTATATTACTTAAAATTGGATTACTGTTTTTAACTTTTATTTTTTCCTGATCTGGATTTGATTTCATCAGTTGATGAAAGGAAAATAACTCAACTTTATTATCTAGGGGATCAACCAATTTAAAATCAATTGGAACTGGTTTAGGGCTTAGAATTTCCAATACTTGTCCAACTTCTTTCTTTAAGTTATTTAATTCGCCATTTCTCTTTTCCTTAATTTCTTCAATCTCTATTAAACGTTTTTCATTTTGAACTGAAATGCCTTTTACAGATTCGATTTCCACTAGAGACTTTTTAAATAAGGCAATTGAAGTGTTTAATGAAGATTTCACTTCCTTTAAATCCTCTTGCTGAGTATCTAAACCTAATATTTCTCGTAACCATTTCATCTTTTGGGAGAATTCCTTTTATACGTGGATTTCTATTTGCCACTTTTTATTTAAAACATATCTAACCGGTTTTAATTTCTTAAGCAAGAATTTCTCCTCTACTCCTCGTTTCAGCCATTCATCCAATTGCTTAGAAGTTATCTCAAAATGATTTAATATTTCATCTTTATTGATTTCTTGCGATTTGAATTTTGAAAACAATTTATGTATGAACACCTCAAATAATGATGCTTTGTCATAAGTTATCTTTCTTATTTTTCCGTCATTTTTTATGAGAGTTTCTAAAGGTTTAGGCTTCTTTAATTGACTTTCACTAATATTTTTAGTTTGATAATTAGGTTCCAAACTTTCTCCAAACAAATCACCTTGTTTAACACTAATAGGTTCACGATATTCTTTGACTTTTAAATGTTGAGTATCAATATTTAAATCATTGGATATCCAACTTGCCCCCAATTTCACTACTTCTTCGTTTCCCTTATTTTGTTTAGAATCAGCGTCATTTACAACCCATAATGGAGTCCACTTATTCTTAATATTTTCTTTTGCACCTTCCCATGTTCCACCTTTTGTATCTGACTTAATTATTATGGTTGCGTCCGAAACACTATAGATAAATTTATTTCTACCCATCGCATTTCCAACATTAAACCCTGCTTCGGGATTATAAGGGGAAACCAAAACAAGTTTATTATTGACAATACTGTCTCTATAAATTTTAGAAGAAGATTTTTTTAGTAAACTATCTGCCATAATACCCATAGCATATCCGTTTAGGGATAACGTTCCAATCATGGAATGTTCATCGACACCTCTTGCACCTCCTGAAACAACGCCATATTCTTGCTCGACAATTTGTTTCACTAAGAATTTGGTTGCATCTATATCTTGAATAGAAATGTTTCTTGAACCTACAATGCCAATGTAATTTTTGTTTAACAACCTCTTGTCCCCAATCCCAAAAAGTATTGGAGGCACTCGATCTTTCAGTTTATTTTTTAAGTTTTCAGGGTAACTCGCATCGCTTCTGTTTATTATCCAAATACCTGCTTTAGACCATTTTTCCAATTTAATTGCTAATGCCACTTTTCTATCTAACAACCCTTTCAGTCTGTTTTTATCAATGGTTTTGTCTATCCTTTTTTCAAAGACGAGATTTAGATCATTAGTTAAAAGATCCTCAGGTTTCAAACGACTTTCTTGTAACCATCTTACTATTCTATTCCATTCTAGGAGTGACAACGGCTTATTTTCTTTATCTAAATCCTTAGAAAAATAGGATGTTAAGAGTAATATGGCTTTAGTTGTATCTGAAATCATTTTATTCGCTTACTGAGGTTGATGTTAAGGCCACAGGAAATACTAATCCTGAACCGGACTTTTTTAATAAGGTAGCTGCTATTGTGAATGTCCATCTAGAATCTACAGCGTCATCTAACAAAAATACTGGTTTATTATCGACATTTCCATTTATCTGAAAAACACCATCTAAATTATGACATTGATGAAAACTATTTTCTTGTTCTTTTTGAGGTTGTGAATCTTTTACTTTTACAATAATAGGCAAGAAAGGTATCCCTAATTTTTCAGCCAATCGTTTTGCGAAATCGGGCACCAATTCTGGATGCCTTAAAGATGGAATGCAAGTTAACCATTCTGGAAACGGATCTGGTTGCCATCTATCTACAATCATCTCATACATGGCATTCACCAACTCATCTCTAAAATGCCCAGCATGTTTATCATCTGCTACCATATTTCCCCAACCAGCATCTCCCCATCTTGATAGCACTTTTCCTGTTTCAGCCTGCAAATCTGCTCTTAAATTACCGTGCCAATCATATTCTGGTAATGCATTTTTAGCTATTTGTTTTCTATGCAATATATCAAATTCAGAATGTTTTAGATATATGGATGCTTCCAAAATATTATCATGGGAAGCAGTGCCCGGCAGTATTGATTTATTCAAGCAATTTGCGCATTTACCACAAGCTACAATATTTGGGTCATCTAATTCTCTCTGCAAAAAAGTCATTAAACAATCTTTTGTTCCAATATAATCCTGAACGGTATTCCATTCTTCAATTCTCTGATTGGTTAAACGTTCAATTTTTTCAGTATCCATAGTAAATGAAACAGCAGATCTTTTCCATTTTGTTCCATCTTTTATAATTGGCGATGGTTCTTCTACACTCAAGTATTTTAATGTTCTCTCTATTACGCCTTTTTTGACATTTAAAATTTTCTCTAGTTCATAGGTAGACAATCCATCATGCTCTACAATCGCTTCAAGTATGCTATCAACAATTTCTTCAGGTGGAAATGCAGATTCTCTAAAATATTCGTGTACATCAGCATCTTCTTGACCTGATAATAAAATTCCATAAGCACTATTAATAGCGCGTCCTGCACGACCAACTTGTTGGTAATAGCTAATAATGGAGTCAGGTGCTTGGAAATGAATTACAAAATTTAGATCGGGTTTATCATATCCCATACCTAATGCTGTGGAAGCCACTAATGCTTTTAGTTCGTTATTATAAAGTGAATCTTCTAAAAAATTTCTATAAGCCGTAGTATCTTCAAAATTTTCATCCTCAATCCCTGAATAATAAGCCGCAGCATCTATTCCGCAGTCATTAAGCCATTCCGTTACAATACGCACATCGCGCTTCGTTAAGGCATAAATAATACCACTACCTTCCATTGTTGGAACATTCTCTTTCAACCAAGCTAATCGAGACGCTTGATCCTTTAAAACAATATTTTGAAGTTTTAAACTGACTCTGATTAATGCTCCTCTTATTACGTTAATACCACCAAGTTGCTCTTTAATATCATCAATTACTCTATCATTAGCAGTTGCAGTTGTACCCAAGACAGGCATCCCTTTTGGCATCACTTTTAAAATTCCTACTATTCGTCTATAGTCCGGTCTAAAGTCATGACCCCAATCTGAAATACAGTGGGCTTCATCTACCACAAACAAACCGATTCTATCTGCAATAGGAAACAGGATTTCATCAATGAACTGATCATTGGCCAAGCGTTCTGGTGAAATCAACAAGACATCAACTTCATTTCTCAAAACTTGATTTTGAATAACTTTCCAATCCTCAAAATTGGTAGAATTAATGGAAACTGCTTTTATGTCCAAACGTTCTGCAGCTTCAATTTGGTTACGCATTAAGGCCAATAACGGTGAGATTATTATTGTTGGGCCTTTTCCTTGGTCTCTAAGTATTTTACCGCTTATAAAATACACCGAGCTTTTACCCCAACCTGTTCGTTGAATTACCAAGAGTTTTTCCCTATAAACCGTCAGCTTTTCAATCGCTTCCCATTGTCCTAGCCTAAATTCCGCACTTGGATTATCCAGAGATTTACGTAACAACGCAATTGCACCTTGTTTATCCATATTGAAACTTGTTTCAATGTTCTATTTCGCTACTCAAAAACCTTCAGCAAACAACTCTGCATCAACTGCCAAGTTTGTTCTTGGCTTTGTTGTACTTCTTGGCTAAAGCATCACATAAAACCATTATAGCATTAACTTTTTGAACGATGGTATTTCGTTCATTCAAGGCTGGAAGAGGAAATTTCAATTCATAAAAAACTCCCAAGTTTATATCTTATAGAACAGTGGATGGAGCATATTTTTCTAAGTGAGATTTCATGACAGTAACGAAATACGCTACATAATTAGGGTCTGCTGATTTTCGTAAACTTCAAAGTTCTAAAAATCGGGGTTTGGGACCAACCATATTGATTTTTGTTGCCCATATTAATTCCCAGTGCTTAAATAAGTCCATAGCGGCCATATTTAACCACATGACGGTCTGTTGTGGGTAATCCAAAAGCCAAAAAAAGTGCTTTTCAGCCACTTTTCCCAGCGTTATCAAGTTCATCATAAAAAAGATCGCGGCTATCCAACTTTCCGATGTGTCTTGTCGCCTGGCCCTGATACAGTTAAGGTTGTACCCGTTTTTCCCTTGTCCAAATTTGCCTTCTATCAGGTTGCGCTGATTGCGCTCTTTTCTTTGCTTTCTTTTTTGGTATGGCGATAATTCTACCTTGGGTGGTCTTCCTAGTGGTTTGCCCACTATCCTTATTCCTTTTTCTTTCATGTACTTTCTGTTTGCGCGCGTCATATAAATCCCGTCCGCCAATAACAGTTCTGGGTATCTGCCGTAGGTTTTCAGAAATTCCCCTACCTGCATCTCAAGCTCTAAGCTTTCATTGTGGGCGTCCCAGCTTATTGAGTTTATTTTGGACATGCCATTGCATTCGCTGGCGTTGATCTTTGCGCCAAACTCGACTTTGGCCTTGCTTTTCCCCCTTACCATGGGGCGTACATACGGCTGATATACACTTACTATTCTGTTCGGATGGCTGTGTTCCCTGTTTTCGTACATGGTTTTTTGTTGCTCGTGAATATTGCGTACCACCCAATAGATCCGTTGGTCGCGATTGGTCAATGGCCATGGTGTGGATTGTGCGCCAAGAAGATCAAGCAGGCTTTCTATATGCTTGATATCCCGCTCAACGTAGCGTATCTGCTTACCTACGGCTTTGCGGATGTTTTTGCGGCTCTTGCTCTTTTTCTTGGAAATATTCAAATAATCCATGCGTGCATTTCTGCGGTATGTTCTGGGTTTGGCACCTGGGCAAAGGTTTTGTTCGACCGCCATTTTGTAGAGCAGGTCAAGGGTGCGTTCACATTCTTCGCGGCCGGTGTTCAGCAGTCCAATGTCCGTTGGGTAGGCTATCTGTTGGTCGCACACTGTGGCATCCAGTTTCAGCGTGCCTTTATTGGGCAGTGGTTTTCCACTTGGTGGATCATTTGGGCCATCATCACTTTGGCCGTCATCATCACTTTTTGTGGCCTGCTTTACCATGATGCGTTTTCGCCCGTTTACAAATTCTTCTGATTTGGCAATGACCACGTCGTTAAAAGCATCAAAAGCATCAGCACCCATTCGTTTCCTTATATCCACAAAAAGCGATGCGTCAAACGGATATTCAATCCGAAAGGCCTTGTAGCCGCAAAAGTATTGAATATAAATATTTTCAGAAATCGTGCTGACCGTCTCGCGGTCGCTGAGCTTTAGCTTGTGCTTGATTATCAATGCGGCAATAACAAGCCGTATATCAACACTTTGCCTTCCGCTGTTGTTGTCAAGGTTGCGGGCATAGATTGCCGCTAGCTCATCCCACGGAATAATATTGGCCATTTTCACCCAGCGGTTTGTTGGGTCAAGATCGCGCTCAAAGGGATGTTCAAGACCGGCTAATGTCAATTGGGACGCGGGTGTGTATTTTATCATATTTGCAAGGGTTTCTGATACAATATCCAAAAACTTATGCACTTGAGCTAATTTAAAAGGTAATAATTATTAACATACCCAGCTCATTATCAACATTCACTGTCTGTTTTTACAGAAAATCAGCAAGCCCGAAGTAGTATCGTTTTGATTTCAACATCTGTAATTCCTTCTTTGCTATAGCATGCTTTTAGATAGGCTTGCAAATCTGCCTCAATGAGAACCTCATCCACCGTTCTATTAATTGTATTGCCTAAAGAATGTGGATAACCCTCAATGCCCAACAGTTCTATAAACGTTTCCTCTAATTTGGCTTCGGTGAATTTCATTTTTTATAGATCATTAATTCTTGCATATAATTTTTACCATCTTGTGCAGTTGTTTCTAATATCAGAAATAACTGAATCTTCAATTAACTCGTCACTTTCAAAAATACTATTTAATAAAATCTCCATTTATTTACTTTGACTTACCCGAATTAAATTTATCATCATCCCACGTTGCTGGATTATTGATGATATAACGCGAAATATTCGAATATGCTTTTTGATTTCGAATGATATTATCATAATAATTTCGATGCCATAATTTACCCATCCGCTCTCCTTTCAATTTAAATATTTTTAAGCACTCATTGGCCACAATCGATTTATATGCACCCATCATATCCCCTATCGATTCGCTATGCGATCCCCCCGTACGGGCAGGGCTCGCCCCTGCCCCTTTCGCATCTGACACCCCTGCCCCTTTCGCGGCAATTGATTCATTCGCCCCAATTGATTCATTCGCGGCAATTGATTCATTCGCCGCAATTGATTCATTCGCCATTTGGGCATCACCAAGGGCACCCGCAAGGGGTGCCCCTGCGGATTGGGCATCCGCATCGGCATCCAATTGGGCATCCGCGAGGGATGCCCCGACATTATCCGTCAACAAAATAATCCCATGCATATGATTGGGCATAATTTGAAAAACATCCAATTCAAAATTTTCATATCTATGCGCCAATTTTGCCCATTCTCTATATGCTATTTCACCATATTCATTTAATATCATTTCTTTATCTTCTATCCTTCCAAAACGATGCTCCATATTTTTACAACAAATCGTGATAAAATATAGGCCGGCTTGCGAATAATCATACCCCTTTAAACGGATAGATCTGCGATGATGAATTTTTGGATTATATGCCATCCTTCATATTTTTAATTTCAATGCTATTTCATCAATCTTTGCCATTGCCATTTCTCTTCTTCCCGCCCTGCGGTACGGGCAACCCTCGCGGTTGCCCCCAATGCGATTGCCCAAATGCGATTGCCCAAATGCGATTGCCCAAATGCGGTTGCCCAAATGCGATTGCCCAAATGCGGTTGCCCCCAATGCGGTTGCCCCAAATGCGGTTGCCCCCAATGCGATTGCCCAAATGCGATTGCCCAAATGCGATTGCGCCAATTCCGATATGGATACCCGCGAGGGGTATCCCTACGGGGATGGGACAAACACACACATAATTTACAACGATTCATAATATTGTCTAATCCTTTTCGCCATCAATTTTCTACGCGCATTCAAAAAATCATTATAATCCAAATGGTTATAATCGATTACTTTCCTCGGAACATCATTACTCAATAAATTTGAATACAAATCCGCTTCCCTATCTAATGTTGAAATATCGAATCATATCCTATGTGAATTGCATTTAATTTATTCATAATACTTCTGTTTACGCTTATTAAAGGCTGGCATCGCACCCTCTAATACTTGTACAATTCGTTTATTTATATCTCGGTTTTCTATACTACCAGATTGATGCTCAAAAGCATAGTCATTTTCTTTATCGATATTTACGAATATTACTTGTTCCGCGTCTGATACGACTGCCAAATTTGGATTGTGCGTTACAAGAATTATTTGTCTTTTGGCTTTTGCTTTTCTTATAAATGGCACAAGAATATTTGCAACGCTATGATTATCTAGATTATCCTCAGGTTGGTCAATAATAAGTGGTTTATTGTCCTTGTCTAACAATAAATAAAATATAAGCAATAATGCCCCTCTCTCTCCCGGTGACAATTGTTGTAGCTTCTTATTACTCTGCATTAACTGATAATTATACTCAAGAAATGAAAGTGAAAATAGACTGTTGTATAGTTCTAATGGATCCTTAATCTGTCCTTCCAAATAACGACTTGCATTATCATAATGTTCTCTTTTATCCTCAAAAATAGCTTCAATGGTATTAATCAAAAAGTTTTTCACATCATCCTTATTATCAAAATCTATCTCCTTTATGAGTTTATCAAATTGAACATTACCTCCCTCAATGGAATAAAATGAACCTACTTGATTTTGATTAATATTTCTGAAAAAAACCTCCCTAAAATTATTATTAAATGATAATCTTGCTTGGATATTAATCCTATAGCTTTCAAGTAAATCCGCGTTTTCTTCTATAATTGAGTCTAGTTTTTGTTTTACATCTTTGTAAACTCTAATGACTTCTTGTTTTTTATCAAATATTTTCTCTGAAATACTAATTCTTAATACTTTGTTTTTTTGAATTTCATCATTCAATGAAAGTTCCAAGTATTTTAGTTCCTTCTTAAAGAACATTATAGTATCAGGGGTATTTTCATTGTCCAATATTTTAATCCTTTTATCTTCCCAATCTTTTCTGTCTTTTAAATAAATTTGATATTGCCGTAAAGTACTATCCAACTTTTCTTGTTCTTTAGCAAGACTTGAATTAAGATTCTCTAATATTAGTGTCCGATAAAAAAAGCCTCAATTATTGAGGCTTTTTTCGTATATAGAAGAATTAATCTCTAACCAAAAATTCAACTATGGGTAAAAGTACTATTTTTTTCGGACAGCCGATATTCAGTCAAATGATAGGTTTGCTAAATAAGGGTAAAATTACGACCCGTGCTCTATCGCACAAATCGGATCATTACTGCAAGCGGTTTTCAACATTCCAACACTTAATAACAATGGTCTATGGCGTGACCTCGGGGTGCAACTCACTGCGTGAACTGTGCGGTGGCATTGTAAGTTA
>JBDNFD010000062.1:0-8121 GCA_041689995.1 Flavobacteriaceae bacterium
TACTTACAAGAGTTTTTTTACATTTTAAACCAGCGGTTTTAGAAAAACATCAAGGGTTTTTGAAAATATTCACGACAAAGTATCTTATTTTTAGATAGTTAGACAAAAAATATAATATCAATCGTAAATTAGAATAGAGCCGGGATAGTTAACGCCTTTTTTCATTAAATAATCCTTGGGACAAGTCTAAGAAAATTAAACCCAATAGAGATTAAATTCAGCAACCAAATATTTTATGAAAAATTTAACAGTTTTTAATTGTTTTTTTTTGCAAATAAATTAATATTGTTAATATTAATCTCTTAAACCATTTTAAAATGAAAAAAGTATATGTTTTTCTTGTCTGCGCAATGGTAATTTGTAGTTGCGAAAAAAATTCAGATTCAAACACCACGGAATTTGAAAACCTTGAAAATGAATTAATCTTGCCATCTTCTATGAATGGTGGAGATTTGAGTAAAGGGGGAAATGAATTAGAAGATCCTGTTTATGGAGAGGACTTTACTTTTACTGCAAAAGTAGCTCCTCCTAATGAAGGTGTTAGTATTATTACAGTGAATATTGATCTTCATCGTCCGAATCCAAGAAGATGTCTATCATGTCAATGCGGCCTTGGAGTATGCCAAATTCAAGTATGTATTCCTGGTTGTCCCAAAGGTAGTAGCAACTTTCAATTTGAAATTTCTCAAGAAGAATTGATTACCGATCCGTCTTTGACTTTTGAATTAAATAATCCTTTGGACAAAAAGTTTGATACAAACTTTTATGTAAATGTAGATCAGGTTGCATTTGATAACGAAGGTACTTCTTATAAAATTCCAGAAGGAATTTATCCAATCGATTATAGTATTGGTGATTTTGGTGGATACACTATTCCTTTCATAATGCAATAATGTACAAATTAATGAATTACCTGAAATATATAATTGTATTTTTTTGTGCAAATACAATGCTTGCTCAAACCTATAAAGCGGAAAGCATCGGTTCCTTTAAAAATGTTATCGAACAAATAAGGGATTCAACTTCCACCGCTACCTATACAATCACAGAAAATGAACTTGACCAATTAATAAAGGAAAGTCCACCTTCTTTACATTTGGTCTATGTTTTTGCATCGTGGTGCAGTCCCTGCATGGAAAAACTTCCTAAGATTATCAAAATCGCGGAATCAAACAAAATTCCTTTATACATTATAATGCAAGAGGAAAATGATAGTAAAAGATTGTACCGGGCTAATAAAGTTTTGTCCGAAAAAATCAATATTCCTTCTTATGTTTATGATTTTGACAACATAAATTCCGGCAGGTTTCGAAAAAGGACACAGTCTTTCCAAAAATTTATACAACATTATTTAAAAGAAGAATATGATCCAGGTTTCACATACGGATTTACCAATTTTTTCTTGTTGGATAAAAATGCTGATTTGATTTTCAGCAATAAAAAGGTTAGTCACCAGCTGGACAATTTGGTCAAGATTATTAAAAATCACAAAAACCAAAGTTAATTTAGCTTCTGGATTAAAATTGAACTATAAAACGAATAAGGCCATCATTTTAAAATTGATGGCCTTTTTTTTATCAATTGGAAAAAAAGTAAATTATTTTTTGTTTAGCTATCACAATTCGCGAACATTAAACTATCGTATCTTTGTTTTTTCAGAAACCAAGCATGAACCTAACCGAAAAAGACTTTCTTCCCAAAAAATATACCCACGAAATTAAGAAGGGAAAGGTTTCCGCCACTGCGCCAAGCAATATTGCTTTGGTGAAATATTGGGGAAAATATGGAAACCAATTGCCGAAAAACCCTTCCATAAGTTTCACATTGAACAATTGCGGCACAACTACTTCCCTGTTTTTCAATAAAAAGAAAATAGCTGATCAACAGGAAAAAGATTTCAGTTTTGATGTTTATTTTGAAGGAGAAAAAAACACCGATTTTGCTCCAAAAATTAAGCAATTTTTTGAACGTATTGTTCAATATGTTCCCTTTTTGAACGAATATTATTTTCATATTGAAACCGAAAACACTTTTCCACACAGCAGCGGAATTGCTTCTTCGGCGAGCGGAATGGCGGCTTTAAGTTTGTGTTTATTGGAAATTGAAAAACAATTATCACCCGAAATGTCCCAAGAATATCTTCTTCAAAAAGCATCATTTCTGGCCCGACTTGGTTCCGGAAGCGCTTGCAGAAGTATTTATAATGGATTGGTGGTTTGGGGGAAACATTCCGGAATAGCAAACAGCAGCAATTTATATGGCACGAAATATTTAAATAAAGTCCACAAAGTATTTCACAAATTTCAAGATACCATTCTCTTGGTAGATGAAGGTAAAAAAAAAGTGAGCAGTAGCATCGGGCATAATTTGATGCTTGATCATCCTTTTGCAGAAGCACGATTTTTGCAAGCCAAAAATAATTTGACCCATTTACAGGAAATACTCAAAATTGGCGATTTAGATACGTTCATTAAATTGGTGGAAAGTGAGGCTCTTTCCCTTCATGCGATGATGATGACGGCGCAACCTTATTTTTTGTTGATGAAGCCCAACACATTAAAAATAATCGAAAAAATATGGGAATTCCGAAAACGGACCGGTTTGCACCTTTGTTTCACGCTGGACGCCGGCGCCAATGTTCACGCATTGTTTCCTGAAATGGAAAAGGAAAAAACCACTCTTTTCATCAAAAACGAATTATCGGAATTCTGTCAGCAAGGAAGATATATCGAGGACTATTTCGAATTATAAAATCTAACAGTTCATTAACCTAAAATTTCGTAATTTAGCAGCTTGAAAGCACATTATCAAACCAATATGAAAGGACCTTTATTCTACGCCAAAATTCTTCTCTTCGGGGAATATGGAATCATTAAAGATTCCAAAGGCTTGTCAATTCCATATAATATTTTCAACGGCACCTTGAAAATCGCGGATTCCGAAAATTTCGACTCAAAACAGGAGGAATCCAATTTGAGCTTGAAACGATTTGCGGTTTATTTACGCGAATTGGAAATTAAAAATCCGGATTTAGTGGATTTCGATCTGAAAAGCCTCGAAACCGACATCGCCGACGGAATGTATTTTGACAGTAGCATTCCACAAGGTTATGGTGTGGGAAGCAGTGGCGCTTTGGTCGCTGCGATTTATGATAAATATGCTTTCAATAAAATCACCGTTCTGGAAAGCCTGACCCGCGAAAAATTATTGAAATTGAAATATATTTTCGGGGAAATGGAATCCTTTTTTCACGGGCAATCTTCCGGTTTAGATCCACTGAACAGTTATTTGAGTTTGCCGATTTTAATCAATTCCAAAGACAATATCGAAGCCGCCGGAATTCCTTCCCAAACAAAAAATGGAAAAGGAGCCGTGTTTTTGATGGACAGCGGATCAGTTGGGGAAACCGCACCGATGATTCATATTTTTATGGAAAACATGAAAAATGAAGGTTTTCGAAAAATGTTGAAAGAAAAATTTGTGAAACACACGGATGCCTGCGTGGAAGATTTCCTTAAAGGAGACGTTACTTCCCTTTTCGGAAATATCAAAGAATTGTCACACGTTGTTTTAGATAATTTCAAGCCAATGATTCCCAAAAAATTCCACAAAATTTGGAAACGTGGCATCGAAACCAACGCCTATTATCTAAAATTGTGCGGTTCAGGTGGCGGAGGCTATATTCTTGGTTTCACCGAAGACCTTGCAAAAGCCAAAAAAGTCTTGAAAGGCCATCGCTTGGAGGTCGTTTATAATTTCTAAAGAATTTTCACGGACATGGTATCGCGAAAGATCAAACTGCGGTTGCTGAAATTGCTGAGTTTGTTCTCGGTTGTGCGCGGCTATAACATTTTGATCCTTGTACTTGCACAATACCTGAGTTCCATTTATATTTTGGCGCCCCAAAAACCATTGGGCGAAGTTCTTTTCGACCTCGAGTTATTTATTTTGGTCCTGGCTTCTTCCTTTGCGATCGCCGCTGGTTATCTGATCAATAATTTTTACGATACCAAAAAAGATCTGATCAACCGCCCCACCAAAACATTGATAGATAATTATGTGAGCCAACGCACCAAACTTTCGGTATATTTTCTGTTGAATTTTCTGACGGTGGTCTTAGCAAGTTACGTCTCTTTTAGAGCTGTGATCTTCTTTTCCTTATATATTTTTTTCCTGTGGTTCTATTCGCATAAATTAAAAAAATATCCGTTCATCGGAAATATTACTGCATCCATTTTGGCAATTGTCCCCTTTTTTGTGGTGTTTATTTACTACAAGAATTTTGAACTGGTGATTTTTCTGCACGCAATGTACTTGTTTTTGGTTTTGTCGTTGCGCGAACTGGTGAAAGATTTGGAGAATATAAAGGGTGATTTCGTTCAAGATTATCGAACGATTCCGGTGGTTTATGATATTCGCATCACCAAACGAATCTCGTCTTTACTCGTATTCCTGACAATTATTCCTTCCACAATCTTGGTGGTCGGTAATTTTGAAATTGGCTATATGGTTTACTTTTTCTATTTCAGTTTTGCAGTATTGCTGATTTTTCTTGTATTTCTGTGGAAATCTCAATCAAAAATTCAATATGTATTATTGCATAATCTTCTAAAATTGGTCATTGTTCTTGGGGTTTTCAGCATTTTACTGATTAATGTGAATGTGGTACTGAACCGGATTTTTTAAAAAGTAAGATTAGGATTCTCCGCAAGACTTTTCTTTCGACTAAAAATACGAAGAACAAAAAACAAATAACTTCGCCTATCTTTGCAAAAAAAGTTGGAATGGAGAATAAGCGAAAACCGGGGAAAAAATATTCCGGAAAGAGAAAAGAAGGAGCAAGAATTGGAAAATCAAACCCGAAAAAAGCTCCGCTTGTAGATAAGCAAACGCAAGACCCAACCGCAGGAATACGCTTGAACAAATATATTGCCAATTCAGGAATGTGCTCGCGCCGTGATGCAGATATTTACATTGCTGCTGGAAATGTGCAAGTTAACGGACAAGTTATTACCGAAATGGGGCATGTTGTAAAACTTTCGGATGAAGTGAAATTCGACGGAAGAAGGATCAATCCCGAGAAAAAGGAATATATCTTATTGAACAAACCCAAGGGATTTTTTGTTACGGGAAGTTTGAAAAAAGGCGAACGAACCGTTATGGGATTGATTGACGGCGCATCGAAAGCCAAACTTTCCCCCGTTGGAAAATTGGATACAAGCACTTCAGGATTACTTTTGTTCACAAACGATGGAACGCTCTCCAAAAATTTGATGACCCCAAAAAATGGTTTACGCCAGATTTACCATGTTGAATTGGACAAAAACTTGGATATGGAAGATTTGGAGAGAATCAGGGAAGGAATCACCCTTGAAGATGGAAAAGTGAAAGTCGATGATATAAGTTATATTGAAAACGAACCAAAACGTCAGGTTGGGTTGGAATTAAAAAGCGTAAAGCAACATATTGTTCAGCGTCTATTCAAAAAGTTGAATTACGAAATCGTGAAATTGGACCGGGTGGTTTATGGCGGATTGACCAAAAAAGACCTTCCCCGTGGAAGATATCGTCAACTCACCAGACAAGAAATAATCAATTTGGGAATGATTTGAGGGTTTTGGAGTCATCTTCTTTCCCTTACTCCAAAATTTTAGGGACTTCTCGTTTTCAATAAGTTTCCATTTCACATGAATTTCTTCGTGTTGTGATACTGGTTTCTCAAGAAAGGCGCAATAGTTTGTAACCTTATTTCGACTTTTTCATCTAAAAGTAAAAGACAATATGCCATGGAAGCAATAAATATTAATGATTTCAATAATCATAAAATTAAAGAAGCAGAAGTCATTAAACGGATTCTAAGTGGCGAAAAAGAGCTTTATGAAATTCTGGTAAGACGAAATAATCAAAAACTATATCGGATTATTCGCAGTTATTTAAAAGATGAGGCTGAAATTGAGGATATTATGCAAAATAGTTATCTAAATGCATTTACCAAGTTGTATCAATTCAAATTAGAGTCTTCATTTTCCACTTGGCTTATTCGCATAGGCATAAATGAATCTTTGGCACGTTTAAAGGAAAAGGGGAAACTGTATAATTTAAATGAAAGATTTGACAATTTAAAGAGCAATAGCATTTTGGAAATGCCAGACAATAGACAATTAAATCCGCAGGACAAAATGATACGCAGTGAAGCAAAGCAATTTTTAGAAAATGCAATTGATAGTTTGGATTCAAAATATAAGGCAGTTTATATTTTAAGAGAGATCGAAGAAATGAGCCTAAAAGAAATTGCGATCGCTTTGGATTTGAGCTTGGCCAATGTAAAAATACGTTTACATCGGTCGAAAGAAATGCTAAAAGAGAAAATTTACGAAGTGACAAATGATAGAAACATCTTTGAATTTGGCTTCAGCAGATGCGACAGGATCACGGAAAATGTAATGAAGAATATTTAGAGGAAATAAGACTCCCCTTTCTTTCTTGCATACCATAAAAAAATCCTTAAAACTTGTACGGCGGGTATTTGTGTCTTTGATCACTGTGAAAAAATCTTCTGATTTTCCCACCGCTTTTTCATATCCATACGTTAGTCAGAATTACGATTCCCAGAACATGGTTCTCGTGTAGATTTATCAAAAAATAATTCATTAAACAAGGGAAAGTTGTTTTGTAGTTTCTACGAATATTAGGATTCCTGGAAAATAAAAAAATACCGATTCCAAATCTTGATAAGCTTCCTTTAGTTCATCAATAGAATTCTTAAACTCTTTTCTTCCTTAGCAATACCTTTTTTCCTTAAAAAGTCTAAAGATATGTATTGGAGAATAAGAGAAAAATGCAAATCTCTATCAACATTAAACTCTCTTCTTCCAAATCATTAAACCAAGTTAGTTTTTCAATGTTTTCATTAACCTCGTAAATTATTATGGACTGGAAAAGAACCATATTGAGTTACTATAAAAAAGTGGACAGAAGCTTTTTGCAGTATCTTTTATAGTCATAAAAACGAAACAAGGTTTCCTTTTTTTTCTTGCACAGCCTGAAATTGAGGAAAATCCTTAACTTGTGCAACAGGTATAAGTGCATAAGCAATGACGCAATTCGCACCAAATTGAAAGACCAGTGTGCAAATACAGCCACCTCGCATATACTCGATCGATAGACACAAGCTGAAAAGCCAACGCGCAAAATAAAAAAATGAATACTTTCAACGACATAAAGGAATTGGTTTCCACTCTAAAAAGAGAGGAAAAGCTGATTTCTGAAATGTTCAGCAAACGGAAATCCATTGATTACAAATTAAGTGATGCTATAGAATTAGTCGATTATGACGAAAACCGTATTGACTTTTTAATACAGAAATCTGTTGTTAGAGAGAATGGAGGATTGTTAGAACTTGATGACCAATTTTTAGAATTCTTCGAGCAGGTTTTAGATGTAAATGAGGAAATCAACTTATCTTATATTGACGAAAACATCAAAAACATAAGAGAAAATATTGGCTACTTCTTAAACGAGAATAATGAAAACAGGAAGTATAGCTACTTGCGATTCATAAAAAAGACCTTCAAAAAAATGGGGATTATCACCCTTAGAAGTGTAGTGGATTTAAGACGAAACATCGAGAATACCTTTAAGAATGAAACAAATTACAAGAACAAACAATTAAAACTAGAAAATCTTGATGAAAAAAGAACGGTGGTCGAAAATCTTATTAATCATACATTAAAACTGATTAACGAAGATGAACATACATTTTTCAACAGAGCTTTAGATGAAGAATTAAACAGAATTATCATCGAGTTAAAATATCAATTGGGGGAATGTTCGCACAACTTGATTGAAATAGAAAAGCAAATTATTGATTATCTGAATCAGATAAAGATTCAAGGAAGATTTTCAGAAAAGCTTCGGAAATTAAAATACTTAAAAGACCATTTTACAATTGAAGCCGAGACCGATATTAAGCAAATAATTGCATCTAAAAATCAAGTGATTTTTGAAACCAGAATAAGTGAACCATTAAATTTATCGTTGGATACTCTTCGAAACAGTGAAAAGGCTTTTGAGGCGATTAAGAGGGTCGCAAAAAACCATAAAAATAGAAAACATAACAAA
>JBDNFD010000063.1:0-7639 GCA_041689995.1 Flavobacteriaceae bacterium
CCTTATAATTTAAAAGGTCATCAATCTTCTCTTTGTTGAATAAGCCATCTGGCACAAGTCCTTTTTGTTTCATAAACCACACAAATATAAGGCGCGTGATAAGGCGTATCATCGCATTTGCTTTTAAGTTGTATTCATTTTCGTTACGGTCGTTAGGAAACTCCACTTCATTAAAAGAAGCGAAATACCAATGGCTTAAATCTTTGTAAAATTCTCTTGAGAGTGGCTCAACGCTGAAGGCTTTTTGTATGGCATCGAGAGAATCATACGTACAATCTCCTACTCGTTTCCGGAAGGTTTTGTTCTCTTTATCTGGTTGCACATAATATGTAAACCTGCGCCAGTTAGAATATTTTCCCTCATCGCTACCATAATTTTTTCTTATGAAACTAAAGCGAAAATTACCCGAAGCATCGTAAAATATAAAAATAGCTCCATCGCTAAACGCTTCACCCAGCAATTTCTTTGCGATGTCAAATTGCAGTTTTTTAGAACTTCTTGCTGTAAGCTCGCCATTGTATAAGCAGGAAAAAACAATGAGCTCGTCCCCATTGTTTAATTCTGCGTTGCCTAATTTATATAAATTCTGAAAAGGCTTATCCGCAGCTAATAAATATTCATAATCCTCTTTTTCAGGCTTAAACGAAGATATTTTATTCTGAAAGAAACTGAGAATGTTTTGTTCTGAAATGTTCGCTATAAGCTCAGCTATCATTGAGTTATTTTTTTAAACGCTATATGACTACAAATATGCTTAAAAAACTTCATTAGTGAAAAAGTAAATCTGTTTGCACCCGCTGGGCGAGCGTCCCGCTCGTGTCCTCCATTCAATAAATCAATAAAAAACAACAATCCACTACCCACTCTTCCTAAGAACCTCCAAAGGAGAGCTCCTTAAAACTTCACGAATATTGCTCCTTCAAAGGTAAAAGAATTTTACCTCTTATGGAAATTAAGGTAATCGTCTCACAATAAATAACATAATCCTACTCCTCACACTTTTCCTCCATTCCCCTGCCCTACGCAAAAAAGAGTGTTCCAATACATCCTAAAATAAACTTCTGGCAAGAAAATTTTTAAAAATACATTAGTGTTAATTGCTTTTTTCTAAAGCAAAGTTACACAACACAGAACATCGTAGTTCAAAAAATGTAATACGGGGTTTTGGCACCCACAAAGAAACCCGGATACAAAAAATCACCAATCAATCCCTTTCATTCCCTTACTCCGCAAAAACTCATTCGTCTTGCTGAAATGTTTATTTCCAAACCAATGGCCGCGGATGGCGCTTAAAGGTGACGGATGACCTGATGTCAGTACCAAATGTTTGCTTTCATCTATTTTTGCGACTTTTTTCTTAGCCGGACCGCCCCATAACAGAAAAACCACATCCTTTTTTTCGTCCGAAACGATTTCGATTACGGCATCTGTAAAGCGTTCCCAATCTTTCTTTTGATGACTTCCGGCCTGTTTTTCGCGTACTGTCATCGTGGCGTTCAGCAGCAAAACTCCTTGTTTCGCCCAGCGTTCCAGATTTCCGGTTTCGGGCATTGATTTTCCTAAATCAGCTTGGATTTCTTTGAAAATATTCAACAAAGACGGTGGAATTTTCGCTTCCTTTTTTACCGAAAAACATAATCCGTGCGCCTGTCCTTGTCCGGCATACGGATCTTGGCCCAAAATCACCACTTTTGTTTTTTCCAAAGAACAATATTCAAATGCGGCGAAAATATTTTCAACCTCTGGGAAACATGTGTTTTCGCTATACTCGGTTTGTACAAATTGCCAAAGTTCCTTGAAATAATCTTTCTCGATTTCTTCTTGCAAAACATTCTTCCAACTTGAGCCGAGATTGACCTTCATATTTATTGGTTAAATTTGTACCGCTACAAATGTAGGAAAACACAATGGTAAAAATAACCGCGAAAACACTGGAAGATCTTGAATTTCCCACTATTTGTCAACAAATTGGCGAGCAGTGCATTACCGATTTAGGGAAAGAAAAAGCGTTGGAAATGGTTCCTTTCAAAAATTTCGAGGAAACATTCTTCGCTTTATATCAAACCAATGAACATAAATCTTCCGCTTTTCATGAAACCCGAATTCCGAATCACGGTTTTGAGGCCGTAGAGCGTGAAATTAGGTTGCTGGAAATAGAAGGAAGCATCTTAGAACTTGGCGCTTTTCGGAAAATCGCTAACCTTTCCGAAACCGCAAACAACCAAATTTCTTATTTCAAAAAATATAACGAATTCTATCCAACACTTTTCGAAACCACTCAGCGCGTTCAGTTTACCACAGATTTAATCGTGGAAATCAATAAAATCATCGATCGCTTTGGGGAAATGAAAAGTGATGCTTCCCCCCTTCTCCAATCCATTCGCGTGTCAATTAGAACGGTGAAATCAAAAATCAATTCCAGTTTCGTTTCCGATTTGACAAAGTACAACGGTTTAGGTTTTTTGGATGAAATCAAAGAAACCGTGGTGAACGATATTCGTGTTTTGGCTGTTTCGGCAATGTATCGCAGAAAAGTGAAAGGTGCAATTCTGGGCGGCTCCAAATCCGGTGGTATCGTCTATGTTCAGCCGGAAGCTACCTTGCGTCATTCGCGCGAACTGAACAATTTGGATTATGAAGAACAGGAAGAAATAAAGCGGATTTTAAAAAATTTGACTGAATTTGTTCGTCCCTTTGGCGAATTAATTAAAGATTATTGTGATCTGCTGAGCGATTTAGACCTGATCGCCGCCAAAGCGAATTATGCAGAAAAGATAAACGCGGTGTTGCCGAAAATTTCCGAAGAACGCGAACTGCAATTGAAAGCGGCTTTTCATCCATTGCTTTACTTAAACAATCAAAAAAAAGGTGAAAAGACCTTTTCCCAAGATATTCATCTGAATCCAGAAAATCGGATTCTTGTAATTTCCGGACCAAATGCGGGCGGAAAAAGTATCACGCTGAAAACCGTCGGTTTATTGCAAACCATGCTTCAAAGCGGAATGTTGGTGCCAGTCCACGAATTTAGTAGAATGTGCTTTTTTGACAAGATATTAACCGATATTGGAGATAATCAAAGTATCGAAAATCATTTAAGCACGTATTCTTACCGGTTAAAAAATATGAAGAAATTCCTCCGAAAATGTGACGACAAAACCCTTTTTCTGATTGATGAATTCGGAACCGGAAGTGATCCGGAACTTGGCGGTGCCTTGGCAGAAACTTTTCTGGAAGTTTTCCACGAACGAAAAGCCTACGGGATTATTACGACCCATTATGCGAATTTAAAGAAAATGGCCAATGAAACCGAAGGTATCAGCAATGCGAACATGCTTTTTGATGGCAAAAGTTTAGAACCAAAATTCAAGTTGCAACTTGGCGAGGCCGGAAGTTCATTCACCTTTGAAGTAGCGCAGAAAAACGGAATTCCATACAGTTTGATCAATCGTTCAAAAAAGAAAGTGGAACGTGGAAAAATCCGTTTTGATAAAAGCATTGCCAATTTGCAAAAAGAACGCTCCAAACTTTCAGAAACCACTTCCACCTTGAAAACCAAGGAACAAAAAGCCACGGAAGAGCATCGAAAATTAGAGATAACCAACGAAAAAATCCAGCGAAAACTAGAGAGTTACCAAGAACTATTCGACAGCAATCAACGCCTCATTTATTTGGGACAGAAAATTGATGATCTCAGCGAGAAATATTTCAATAATAAACGAAAAAAAGAATTGACCGAAGGTGTTTTAAAACTGGTGGAAATTGAAAATTCCAAACGAAAAAAGCAAAGCAAAAACCAGCGTTCCACAGAAAAAGCGAAAGAAGAAAAGCTGATAAAAGAAGTAGAAAAGAAAGTGGAAGTTATTCGGGAAAAGAAGAAAAAGCAGAAAAAAACAATTGAGAAAGAAAACGAGAAGAAGGTTGTCAGTCTAAAAGAGAACGACAAAGTGCGGCTTCACAACGGAAAAGCAATCGGCACGATCGATAAAATCGAAAAAGGAAAAGCCAGGGTGAATTATGGGATTTTCACCACCTTGGTTTCGTTGGGGGAATTGGAATTGGTTCACCACGCCAAAAACAAGTAAAATAACGTATCTTTCCAGAAAGGTATTAAAACGATCAAAAGAAAAAACCGTTTTAATCAATCAGAAAAGCAATTGACTCATCTTCCCATGCAAAAAGATCAAAAATATGGCCTTGAAAAAACCGATCTTTCGGTTATTGTGAAAGCATTGTGTAGCAACAAAAAAGTGCAACAAGTAATCTTATTTGGCTCGCGGACAACTGGAAATCACCGCAACGGTTCGGACATCGATTTGGCTCTAAAAGGGGAAGGCTTGGGCCTTCAAGATATTTTGGATGCCTCACTTGCCTTGGACGATTTGTTTTTGCCCTATAAATTTGACGTGTTGATTTATGACCGGGTCAAAGAAACCCAACTGAAAAACCATATTGATATTTATGGTGTAGCATTGAACGATTTTTCCCTCGTAGAGTAAAAATAATTATTTTTTTCAACAACAAATCCTTTTTCTCAATGGAAAACAAAAAAATTATACTTTTCGATGGGGTTTGCAATCTTTGCAACAAATCGGTGGCCTTCATCATAAAACACGATAAAAAAGATATTTTTCGATTTGCTTCCTTGCAAAGTGAAGTTGGAAAAAAACTCATCGAGGAAAGAAATATAGATCGAACAAAAATCGATTCAATTGTTTTTATCGATCCGGGAGAAGCTTATTTTATAAAATCTTCCGCGGCATTGGAAATTGCCAAAGAACTTTCTAAATATTCTTGGATGCGGGTTTTTCTCTATCTACCGGAAAACCTTCGGGATTTCTTCTACGATATCATTGCTAAAAATCGCTATCAATGGTTTGGAAAAAAAGATGCCTGTATGATCCCAACCCCTGAATTGCGGGAAAAATTTCTCGATAACTGAACCTGATTTCCTTATTTTTTATAATTATCGTCCCAATTTTTTTCAAGTGGCACGTCCCGCAATTTCCCAACCGATTTTCCAACCAACATTGAAATTGCGGCATCTCCCGTAATGTTCACGGTGGTTCGGCACATATCCAATGGGCGGTCAATGGCAAAAATAAGCGCCAGTCCGGCTTCGGGAATTCCTGCTTGCGCCAACACAATTACCAACATCACCATTCCCGCGCCCGGAACCGCCGCGGAACCAATAGAAGCCAAGGTTGCTGTAGCAATAATTCCCAACTGAACCATAAAAGACAAATCCATTCCGAAAGCCTGCGCAATAAAAACGGCGGCGACGGCTTGGTACAAACTCGTCCCGTCCATATTAATAGTAGCGCCAATGGGCAATACAAAACTGGCCACTTCTTTTTCAACTCCTAAATGTTCCTCTACCCTTTCCATGGTAACGGGCAAGGTAGCCGCACTAGAACTGGTGGAAAAAGCCAATAATTGAGCGGGGGAAATTCCATTAAGAAAAAAACTCGGAGTACGTTTTGTAAAGATCCAAACTAAAAATAAGTAGAAACAAATCATCAGAAACAACCCAAACAACACACAAAATGCATACATTCCAAGGGCTGCAAACAAGTCGGCACTTGGCGCTTCGACCACTAAAGCTGCTAGCAGCGCAAACACACCATAAGGCGCGGCCAACATAATTAGATCAATCATTTTCAAAATTACTTCATTAAAACCATCGAAAAAGTCTTTCACGGGTTTGGAGGTTTTTTCAGGGATTAAAATCAAGCCAATCCCAAAGAAAATAGCGAAGAAAATCACTTGAAGCATATTCGAGTTGTTACTGGACGCACCGATAATATTCTCGGGAACCAAATCGACCAAAGCTTGCAAAGGACCAGCTTCTTTTTGTTTAGCTGCATCTTGACGTTTCATTTCGGCATCGCCACCATAACTTTCCACTAATTCCGTACGGGTATCTTCCGTAATAGTTTTCCCCGGTTGCACTAAATTGACCACCATTAGCCCGATACTCACCGCAATAATCGTTGTGAAGACATAAAGCAATATGGTTCTAAGACCCATTTTTGAAAGCTTTGAAATATCTTTTAAATCGGAAATCCCTTTTATAAGCGAGGCCAAAATTAAGGGGACGGCGATCAGTTTTAATGCGTTGATGAAGATGGTACCAAATGGCTTTATCCAATCTCCAATGAAATCACTTCCCCAGGAAAAGGTGCTCAAAACCAGTGCGAAAATAACCCCGAGCGCCATACCCAATAAAATTTGCCAATGCAATGCTAGTTTTTTCATATTCCGTATGATTGTTTTAGTCGATTAGTGAAATTATCCGGTTTATTTTTTGAATTGGGAAGTTTGCTGAAGCAGCCAAAAATCGGCCAGCACCAAAGCTGCCATAGCTTCCACAACAGGAACGGCGCGGGGAACGACACAAGGATCATGACGGCCTTTTCCTGCTATTTCAACTTTATTCCCTTTTTGGTCAATTGTTTCCTGATTTTGCATAATGGTCGCCACAGGTTTGAAAGCCACATTGAAATAAATATCCATTCCGTTGGAAATGCCTCCTTGAATTCCACCGCTGAAATTCGTTTTTGTTTTTCCATCGGTACCAAATGAATCATTATGTTCGCTTCCTTTCATTTTTGTTCCGGCAAATCCACTGCCATATTCAAAACCTTTCACCGCATTGATGGAAAGCATGGCTTTTCCCAATTGAGCGTGCAATTTGTCAAATACCGGTTCGCCCAAACCAATCGGCATATTTTGAATCACGCACTGAATGGTTCCACCGATCGTATCTCCTTCTTTCCGGATTTCTTTGATGTATTTTTCCATTTTCAGAGCAGTTTCCGCATCGGGACAACGCACGAGGTTTTTTTCGATTTCTGAAAAATCCAATTCGGAATAGTCCTTTTGCAAAGAAATATTACCAACCGATTTGGTAAATGCGGTGATTTTTATTTTTGGAAGTAATTGTTTTGCAATTGCCCCAGCCGCTACCCACGAAGCAGTTTCGCGGGCACTCGCTCTTCCCCCGCCGCGATAATCGCGTATTCCATATTTTTTTTCATACGTGAAATCGGCATGGCTCGGACGAAAGTTATCTTTTAAATGAGAATAATCCCGTGATTTCTGATTGCTGTTTTCTATCTGAAAACCTATTGGCGCACCAGTGGTTTTTCCTTCAAAAATGCCGGATAAGAATTTCACGAGGTCGGCTTCTTTTCGTTGGGTTGTAATAGCGGATTGGCCTGGTTTACGTCGGTTCATTTCTTTTTGAATTGCCTCGAAATCCATTACCAGTCCAGCGGGACAACCTTCGATGATCCCTCCTATCGCACCTCCATGGGATTCACCAAAGGTGGTCAGCTTAAATAAGGTTCCAAATGAATTTCCCGGCATATCTTGATTTTTAACAAATGTATATACATTTCCTCGGACTGAAAAAGAAAAATTACTTTCATCGAAGACAATACTTTCTTTATGAAAAATTGGCAACATTCGTACAAAATACTATCTTTGACCAAAATCTAAAACCTAAAAGCAATGAAATTCAACACTTTTTTATTAATTTGTTTCGGAATGGTGATGGTAGGCTGTTCGTCGGACGACTCCTCTGGAACAACAGACAGCTGTGAAAAACCAACAGCATTAACTGCCACCAACATTACCG
>JBDNFD010000064.1:0-9196 GCA_041689995.1 Flavobacteriaceae bacterium
ATATTATAATGCCCAATCATTTGCACGCCATCATCATTTTGAATAATAATGATGATCTGGATGATATGGCCGTAGTACAGACGCACGGCCGTGCGTCTCTGCCATTGCCATTGCCATTGCCATTGCCATTGCCATTGCCATTGCCATTGCCATTGCCATTGCCATCATCCAATGATGCACCATCATCCAATGATACGCATGAACGATTGCCAAAATCCATTTCATCATTTATCGCCGGATTCAAATCTGCCGTAAATTCAAAAATCGATGATTACATTGATACGAATAATTTGGATATTCCTAAATACAACCGCAACAATCATTTTTTCCAACCTAATTACCACGATATCATCATTAAAAATGACACATCATATCATCGCATAAAACAATACATAATTGCCAATCCACAGAATTGGAATAGGGATAAATTTAAATAAATGACCACACAGCCAGAACAAATCTTTTTACCAGAGAAGAAAATACTGGTTGATCGATCGAAAAGTAGCACATACATAAAATTGGAACTTTCCGATGCCGAAAGACAAAATATGCGAAAGAGCAAAATAAAAAAATCAGAAATTTTGGAATATGCTTCTGATGAATTAGCAGTCTTACTAAATGTTTCGGAGGTAAGAGCAAAGCAAATCCACGCTTTAGCTGATTTTCAACAAATTCCGTCAATAGGCATCGAATTCGCAAAGGATTTGGTGTTTTTAGGCTATTTCAGCGTTGAGGAATTGAATGGAAAAAGTGGATCGGAATTGACCGACCATTATGAAAAAAAGAAAGGTTACAAAACCGACCCTTGTGTGGAAGATCAATTTAGATTGGCAATTGATTTTGCCAAAAACAAGGATTACTCGAAAAAATGGTGGGATTTTACAAATGACAGAAAGAAATACAGAGCTGAATTCGGATATCCAAAAGACCGACCATAACCGAATTGGACAGAAGCATTAAACACGGGAAAAGGCAGTTGCTAAAAAAATAGAGCGCATAAGAACTAAACCTAAGTCGCCAAAACGTTGTAAAACATTTCAAAAAACCGATGATACGAAAATTCACACTTCTGATTTTATTTGCTTTAATCGCGACCGGATGTTCGAGTTCGAAAAAATTAAATCTATGGACAAAGCAAACGAAAGTCGAAGAGGTAAAGGAATTTGAATCTAAATTGAATCCCGATTCAGAATTTTTAGAAATGAACGTTAGTCTGTCGGAAAGTATATTTCCGAGAGTAAAGGAATTTGATATGTCAAAACCGCTAATTGTTCGCAGAGAAAAAACAAACTTGTCACCCATTTATGCGGAATATTTTTATTCAAAACCTGACTCAATTTTAAGATATGTTAGTTACGATTGGGAAAATAATCGTTACGGGAATTATAACGACAAGAAAAAAGATTGGGAAAAACAAAGCACGAAACTGCCTGAATACAATGCGGAATATGAACGAATTAAAAAACAATTAATTAAAGAATTTGGTCAACCGATCAAACAAGATAATGAACCTCAAGAAACTAAATCTAATTATGGAGGACCAGATTATCTGTCTAGGAATACAATGTGGGAATCGGACAAAAAATTTATGAAACTAAATATGATTTTCGGAGCTTCAACATATCGAATTCGACTATATTATTATTGGAAATAGTACGCAGAAAAACGTGCTAAGCTGGCTATAATTTACTGAAGATCATCGGATTTATAATCGTATCATATTTTAATTGTTCTATAAGCATATTATATAGGCGATAAATCAGGCTGAATAGCCGAAATTGAATATCTTGCTGTCAACCAATTTTTCGGCAAATTAAAAGTAAGTTATTCCAGAACCTACACTTAGCTTTTAATTGACATTCGCAATCATTTAAAATAAGGCGATGAGTATATTCAAAGATATATCTGAACTAACACAAGCTGGGGTTATCACAAAAGATACTGCAGACAGGATTCAGGATTATTATAAAGACAAGAGTGAATCGTCAGCAAATAGGCTTTTTATTGTCTTTGGAATTTTAGGTGCAATACTGGTCGGACTCGGCATTATACTGATAGTAGCACATAACTGGGACGAGCTTTCACGCCTGACAAAAACATTCTTTGCTTTTCTGCCATTACTCGTTGGACAATTGATCTGCGGATTTATATTAATTAAAAAACAGGACAGCACCGCCTGGAGGGAAAGTGGTGCCGCTTTCTTATTCTTCTCCATTGGATCGTGCATCGCACTTGTAAGTCAGATTTATAACATACCCGGAAATTTGAGTTTGTTCTTTCTAACATGGATGCTGCTTTCGCTTCCCATCATATACGTAATGAAATCTTCTATCGCATCATTACTCTATCTAATTGGCATAACCTATTATGCGAGCGAAACAGGTTATTGGTACTACCCTGCCACCGATTCATACTTTTATTGGTTCCTGCTGCTACTTGCCTTGCCCCATTATTACCTTTTGTACAAGGAAAAGCCAAAAGACAATTTTATGCATTTCCACAATTGGTTAATTCCCTTATCGTTGGTAATCGCTCTCGGAACGCTTGCAAAAAGAACAGACGAACTGATGTTCATTGCTTATTTCAGCCTTTTTGGATTGCTTTATTTGATAGGCGATACAGCCTTTTTTGACCAGCAAAAATTAAAAAATAATGGATACAAAGTAATAGGAGCTTTTGGGACAATTGTGCTTCTTTTGATATTGAGCTTTGACTGGTTTTGGGAAGATTTGAGAAGAATGGATTTTCAATTCGATGAACTCATTTTTACTCTGGAATTTATAGCCTCAACAATCCTAACCTTATTGGCAATCGGACTTTTGTATTTACATCAAAAGAACAAACTTCTAAAAGACATCACACCAATAGCACCCATGTTCATCCTCTTTATTGTAACATTCATTCTTGGTCTGACCTCACCAATTGCAGTGGTGCTTATTAATATTTATGTTTTTGTAATCGGTATCTTAACAATTAGGGAAGGAGCAAAACAAAACCACTTGGGAATATTAAACTACGGACTAATGATCATTACAGCATTGGTTATTTGCCGGTTTTTCGATACCAACCTAAGTTTTGTTTTTAGAGGTATTTTATTCATATTAGTTGGCACAGGATTCTTTGCAGCAAATTATTGGATGTTAAAAAGAAAAAAAACGCATGAATAACAAAAAGATACTATTGACTGCATTTATTTTGATGGTAATGGCACAATTATATGTTCCCGGCAAAATGATATGGAACAAAGAGGATATAATAAACAACGGGATAGAATACAAATTCGAGACCGCTCCGATTGATCCAAACGACCCATTCAGAGGGAAATATATTAGCCTCAGCTATGACAAAAATACAATTGAAATCGAAAACGAAAAGGACTGGACGAGCGGTGAGAAAATTTATGTTTACTTAACTACAGACAAAAACGGATTTGCTAAGATAAAATCTGTTTCGAAGCAAAAGCCGAACGACAATCAGGACTTTCTTAAAACAAACGTTCGTATGGTTTCAGAAAATGGCTCCAACAAACTGACAGTTGACTATCCGTTTGACAGGTTTTATATGGAAGAATCAAAAGCCTATGACGCAGAAGTCACCTACAGAAAGACACAGATAGACACGAGCAAAATTACCTATGCTTTGGTTAATATTAAAAATGGGGAAGGCGTATTAAAAGATGTTTTAATTGATGGAATTTCGATTAGGGAAATAGTTAAAGCACACCAAGAAGAAAATAAAGAATAAGAATGCGTACCAACACCGGTAAAATGTTGTTTGCAATTAAACAAATACCAACTTATAAAATAAGAAGAGTAATGAAAAAAATAATTCTATTTGCAGTTTTTATATGTATTTATTCATCGGGCATGTCCCAAGATAATAACAGCTCAGGTTCAGAAACACTTTTAAAAGAGTTAGCTGAAAATAGTTGCAAATGCATTGATTCTATCCAAACGTTTGACAAACCAAAAGCTGATGTAATTATCGAAATTAACAAATGTCTCAACAGTGCAACAGGGGCATATCAATTAGGTTCGAAATTAATGGACATTGGCGAGTTAAAAGAAGACACAAAAAAAACAGATGAAAAAACGGATATAAACATCACTATTAATATAAATGAAAATTCAAAAGAATACAAAAAATATTACTATGAAATAGAGAAATATATGATGAGCAATTGCCCTTCTTTAAAGGAAAAAATTGCAAATAACGAAGAGTTAAGCGATAAATCATTGACTAAAAATGAAATAGCCGCTGATTTTTATTCTAAAGGGATTGATGCATCAAAAAATGAAAATTTTGATGAAGCTGTGAGATATTTTCAAAAAGCTGTAAATGAAGATCCTGAATTTGCTTTTGCTTGGGATAATTTAGGTATAAGCTATAGAAGATTAAACAAGTTTGATGAAGCCATATTTGCTTATGAAAAGTCTCTGGAAATAGACCCAAATGGAATAATGCCGTTGCAGAATATTGCAGTAGCATATCAGTATAAAAAAGAATATAAAAAAGCAATTAAAGCATATAAAAAGCTGGCGAAACTGGACAAATCCAATCCTGAAGTTTTCTATGGACTCGGCAATGTTTATGCTGTCAATTTAAAGAATTATGCTGACGGTTTGGATTATTTGTGTAAAGCTTACAATCTGTATATTGAACAAAAATCACCCTATAGAGCTGATGCAGAAAAATTAATAAATTATATTTATTCAGAAATGAAAAAGCAAGGAAAAGAAGATAAATTTAATCAGATTCTAAAAACTAAAAAGACCACACACAATACCAGCAACCATTTTCAACCTAATAATTTGCACATTCTTGTATAATAGAAATAAGTATGAATCCAAAAGTAGATTGGTTTTTTGATAAAGAAACAAAGTGGCAAAAAGAATATAAAAAATTGAGAACGATTGTGCTTGATTGCGGGCTGACCGAAGAATTGAAATGGGGCGTTCCGTGTTACACTTTCAAAAAAAGCAACATTGTTTTAATCCACGGATTCAAGGAATATTGCGCGCTCCTCTTTCATAAAGGTATTTTATTGAATGACACCAACGGCATTTTAATCCAACAGACGGAAAATGTGCAATCGGCTCGTCAAATCCGGTTTATTGATTTGCAGGAAATTCAGGAATTAGAACCAATTCTAAAAACCTACATTTATGAAGCTATTGAGGTAGAGAAAGCAGGATTGGAAGTTAAAATGAAAAAGACTTCCGAATTTAAAATGCCAGATGAATTTAAAAAAGCATTAGCAGATAATCCCAGCTTAAAATCGGCTTTTAAAGCTTTAACACCAGGACGACAAAGAGGGTATTTACTGTATTTTTCACAAACCAAACAATCAAAAACACGGGAATCAAGAATTGAAAAATCAATGCCAAAAATAGTAGATGGGAAAGGATTGAATGATTAACGAAAAATCCGCTAAAAACATCATCCCCAATTATAGACAAAGCAACGGGAACTTCCGGCCACGACTTTCTTGACCTAAAATTTTTGTATCGCACTGATATCTATTGAATAGCAACGAACAACAATGCATTTCTGAAATGCGAGTGGCGCTATTAGGAACGCTTTTTGCAAACCGCGAGGAAATTAGTATAAAAATAGGTCGCTTAATCGCATAAAGTTTATCTTTGCCCTTATTCAATCTAAATAAGAAGAATAAAAATGTGCAAGGCGTTTTCCGTTTCCTTATTGTTGGCCATATCATTATTTCATTTTCCGAATAAAATAGTTGCTCAACAAAATGACAAGAATGCTGAAATTGTAATTCATTTATTGGACTACATTGCAAGGGATTATCCTGAAGGGGTGAAAAATGGAAAAGTCATCAATGAGCAGGAATACAGCGAAATGCTGGAATTTTCAGAACAAGCATATAATCTAACCGAGCGAGGCTCTTTCATCCCTAAAAATGAGCAGTTGCTAAACGCCCTGCAACAACTAAAGGAGTTTATTCAGGAAAAGAAGCCGGCACAAAAAATTAGCGATCTCGCACGACAAATAAGAAATAACCTGATTGAAATCACGAACACCCAAATAGCACCTCAACTGTGGCCAGATGCCAAACAAGGTAAAGAGCTATTCGCGGCCAATTGTGCTTCCTGCCACGGAGCAAATGGCACTGGGAACGGGAAAATGGGAAAAAATCTCGATCCCGCACCCACCAACTTTCACGATGTGGAATTAATGCGACAGGTTTCGCCTTACCAAGCTTATAATACCATAAAATTAGGTGTGAACGGAACCAGCATGCGGCCTTTTTCCGAATTAAACGAACAGCAACTTTGGAACTTGGCATTTTACATTAAAGCGTTGCGGTTCCAGGGGAACGAAACCGATACCACAGCCTTAAGAGAGCAATTTGACACTGTGTTTCCCGATATTACTTTAAAAGATGTGGCTACTCTTTCCGACGAAGAATTATTGGCGATTCTTGCCAACAAAACGAACAACTCTTCCGTGAAATTAAAGGCGTTACGCCTATTGGCACCGGCTGGAAACCAATCAAATAACAGTTTGGCTATCGCAAAAAAGAATCTAAACGCTGCATTAAAAAATTATACCGAAGGAAATAAATCTTTGGCGCGAACCAATGCGTTAAGCGCTTATTTGGAAGGAATCGAACCCGTGGAAGCACAGTTAACCGCGAACGATCCGACCTTTTCCATAAAAATTGAGCAACAAATGCTGAATGTTCGGCAAGCCATTGAGCAAGATAAAGGCGTCCCGGCGCTCACTGAAGAAACACATAAAGCACTTGCGATGGTTGACCAAGCAGATCAACTCATGAAAGATCAGAAATTAAACTATTGGCTGACTTTTATTTTGGCTGCTTCCATTATGTTGCGGGAAGGATTGGAAGCCTTTTTAGTATTAGCGGTTATTTTAGCATTAATCCGCACCACAGGTGTCAAAAAAGCGCTTCCCTGGCTCCACGGAGGTTGGATTACCGCCATTATTTTGGGAGTTGCCGGTTGGTTCCTTTCAGATTATATCATTCAGTTTGGGGGGAAAAACAGGGAAATCTTGGAAGGCTTAATCTCACTGTTTGCCGTCTTAGTGCTGTTATTTGTCGGGTTTTGGTTGCACAATCATTCTCATGCCAAAAAATGGAAAGAATTCATTCAAAACAAAATTGGAGGCTATCTACAGAAAGACAAGATGTTTGGGTTGGCGGCTTTCTCATTTATGGTAGTTTTCCGCGAAGCCTTTGAAGTCATCCTTTTCCTACAAGCAGTCAGTCTGGAGGCCAAGCCAGAAGATAAGTCGGCTATAGGTTTGGGTGTTTTGGCGGCAGTTATTTGTATCGGAGTGATGGTTTACTTGTTTCTAAAATACGCTAAAAAGATCCCAGTAAGGCAGCTGTTCCGATATTCGTCATGGATTATCTTGCTCTTGGCTATCATTCTAATGGGGAAGGGTTTCCATTCCCTTCAAGAAAGTGGTTGGATTTCGGTAACCGGTTTCCCCTCGCTATTCCGAATTGATTGGTTGGGCTTCTATCCGACCATGGAAACGATCTTAGCGCAGGTTGTGCTGGTGGTCTCTATTTTTGCCACTTACTTTATTGGCAATCAACGAGCTAATAGAATGACGCTAAAAAATTCTGATGTATAAATAATCTAGGTTTGATGTCCACCACAACCGACGACAAAAAGTATTTCAAAATACGGTCGCTCAAACGGAAATCAATGAAGTGTATTTCTCGGTGTATTTTATCCTTTAAATGGCATGAAATCACGAGAAATCCGTAACTTGTGCAAGAGGCACATCTCATAAATATAATGTGGGCTGAACGATTAAAAAGGAATACCTTACAATCTATTCATGTTACGACGAATTGAAATAAAGTGCTTCGAAATCCAGCACTGCGCTTATACTTGTATTGTTAAATAAAGTTTTTCACTAAAAATAAAACCGCTCAAAGTATGTGGTGGCAGTACACATTAGTTTTCTTAGGCGCCCTATTATTTGACATAGTGCCTTTTCCTTTCGCACCGGCGTTTACGATAATGATATTTTTCCAGATCATTTTTGAATTAAATGTGTGGTTAGTACTTGTAATAGGCGTAGCTGGCTCGGTTTTAGGTAGATATATTCTTCTTTTATATGCTCCCTTAATAGCAAAGAAGTATTTAAAAGTGGCGAAGAATGAAGACATTGAGTTCCTGGGGGGAAAAATGAAAGAGAACGTATGGAAAGGCCAAATGGTCATACTTGCTTATTCGTTATTACCACTTCCCACTACACCACTTTTTTTAGGGGCGGCCATCTCAAAAATAAAAGCCAAATTTATTATACCTGCGTTTATTATTGGCAAGTTTACAAGTGACGCTTTTGCATTACTTTTAGGTAAATACGCCGTAGAAAATACCCAAATTTTAATAGATCATGCGTTATCCTGGAAGTCTATTGCAAGTTTCGTATTGGCCTTGGTGATGCTTTTTTGTCTTTTCTTCATCAACTGGCGAACTTTGGTTCAAACAAAGAAATTAGTGTGGAATTTTAGAATATTGAAGTAACTAGAAAGACTGAGATACAATAAATCAATTTGACGTTAGTCAGGATTTGAAAAACATTTCATCATCAGAAAAATATCGAAATAGAACAATCGTTTTACACACTATAATTACCCATAGAACCCATTTATAAGCTATGATTTAGCCGTATATTTGCCCAAAAAATCGGTATATTCCATATTACAGTTTTCTAGGTCTTAAATGTCCAAATTACCAAAAGAGCATAAATTTATTGATCTTTCAGACTATGGAAGACCAATTGCTAAAGTGATCGCAAACTCATTAAAGAACACTACGCTCACTCCTATTCATGTTACTATTGGTTTCATAATAGCTGGCCTCATAGCCGCTTATTATATTACCCAAGATTATTATTGGCTCGCGGCATTCTTTTTAATTTTCAAGTCTATTTTAGATGCAGCAGATGGTGAATTAGCGAGATTAAAACAAAAACCATCCTATACGGGCCGGTATTTAGACTCTGTGGCGGACATTATATTAAATGCTTTATTTTTTATTGCTACATGGTACATCACCGGCACTGGCATTTGGATATGCCTTGTAGCATTCTTGGGTTTGCAATTACAAGGCACGCTTTACAATTACTACTATGTCATTCTAAGAAATAAATTTAATGGCGATACCACGAGCCGTGTGTTTGAAAA
>JBDNFD010000065.1:0-30898 GCA_041689995.1 Flavobacteriaceae bacterium
GAAAAACATCAAGGTTTTTTGAAAATATTCACGACAAAGTATCTTATTTTTAGATAGTTAGACAAAAAATATAATATCAATCGTAAATTAGAATAGAGCCATAACTTTAGATGAAAATGGCAATAAAATAAGTTGTGATATTATTCAAACTTTGAATGATGAGGATAATGCGCAAGAAATTTTATCGATTACAACTGAGGGTCAAGGAAAGCTAATAGTATATGAAAGACCTTGAAAGTTACTCTTTTTTACAAAAGTGCTTTCGTGATATAATCACTGCCACTCAAGCCCTCGCCACAACGATCACAATTTCACCTTTTGGCGGTTTTTCCGAATAATGTTCCAAAATCCCTTGCAAAGTACCACGCACCGTTTCTTCATGCAACTTACTGATTTCCCGGGAAACCGAAGCTAATCGCTCATTTCCGAAATATTCTATAAACTGCGCGATAGTTTTTAAAAATTTATGAGGTGATTCGTAAAAGATCATCGTGCGGGTTTCTTCAGTCAAAGATTTTAACCGGGTTTGTCGTCCTTTTTTAGGAGGAAGAAAACCTTCGAAGACAAATTTATCGCTTGGCAATCCACTATTCACCAGTGCGGGCACAAAAGCTGTGGCGCCGGGAAGGCAATCAACTTCAATTTTTGCTTCCACACAGGCCCGCACCAACAGAAATCCGGGGTCAGAAATTGCGGGAGTTCCGGCATCGCTGATCAAAGCAAGCGTTTCGCCAGCTATAATTCGCTCCACAAGTTGGCCAACCTTTTGATGCTCATTGTGCATATGATGACTTTGCATGGGTGTGGAAATCTTGTAATATTTCAACAATTTCCCGCTTTTTCGGGTATCTTCGGCCAAAATCAAATCCACTTCCTGAAGAATACGCACGGCGCGGAAAGTTATATCTTCCAAATTGCCGATGGGTGTCGGGACAAGAAAAAGTTTGGACATCAGTTCATTTTAGTTTCAAGGGAGACCAGGAATCTTTCTTCATATGTTTCTTCTCCTTCCCAATTGTTATAATCTGGTTTGACAACAGTTTCCAGAAAATTTTTCGCTGATTCGAATGATTGGAATGTATTCAACTGGGAAAGTACGCGGTCATAATCGCCAGAATTTCCACCGAACAAATGTTTTATGAACACTAATCGGTCATTCAAGCCAAAGGAAACTCCTTTTTTTAAACGATCGTTCAAAGATCTTTTCGTTTCAGTGCGAATTAATGGAACTGATGTTTTGTTTTCAAATTTATCACCGTTTGTTGGTTTTTGATTTCCTGCTGCCTGGTGTTCCTCTTTTTTTTCTGAATGTTGCCCGTCATTTGAAGGCGTGTTTCTGGTTGAGGTTTTTTCAACAGGTTCAAACTGTGGCAAATCGTCATAATGCACGCCGAGGTTTTGCAATTCATTTTCGAAATCTTCGGAATCAAATTTTCTCTCAAGAATTCCCGAATCGTCAGGTGGCATTTGTTCCACGATATCTTTTATTTTTTCGGTGTTCGGCTCGGTGATCGCTTCCGGATTGTAATGGGTGCCATCGGGTGCATAGCGATCTTCCTCATCGGTTTCTTTATCTGATTTTTCTTCTTCGCTCGAATTCGACGGCAATGAATTGGTTTTATAGGCTGTGCCCTGGTTCTCCATTTCTTCCAAATAGGCCAAAATGCAAAGGTTTTCATACAATCCTTGTGCCAAATCTTTTAATTCATTCAAATGAGTTTTCTCATCCGAAATTATTTTTTTGGCCAAGGATATTAATTCCATTTCAAGGTTCTTCTTCATAACTTTGTGATTTACTTTTTTTGTGCGGTTGTATTTTTAGTAAATTTATCTCACCGATAAGAGCCGTTGTTTTGAACCCTTAAAATTACAAAATGTTTCTTGAAAATACCGTAAATCACAAAGAGCAATTTGGCTGGATCGAAGTCATTTGTGGAAGCATGTTTTCCGGAAAGACCGAAGAACTCATTCGGCGGTTGAAACGGGCAAAATTCGCCAAACAGAAAATTGAAATTTTCAAG
Organism: Flavobacteriaceae bacterium; assembly: GCA_041689995.1. Classification (GTDB taxonomy): domain Bacteria; phylum Bacteroidota; class Bacteroidia; order Flavobacteriales; family Flavobacteriaceae; genus DASSWG01. The sequence continues at coordinate 2,022 of JBDNFD010000065.1, forward strand.
CCGGAAATAGATCGTCGTTACCATGAAGAAAAGGTGGTTTCTCACGACGCCAATGAAATTCGTTCTACACCAGTTCCTGCCGCTGCACATATTCCACTTTTGGCCGACGGTTGCGATGTGGTGGGCATCGATGAAGCCCAATTTTTCGATGATGAAATTGTTCGGGTTTGTAATGATTTAGCGAACAAAGGCGTTCGTGTGATCGTTGCGGGGCTCGATATGGATTTCAAAGGAAACCCTTTTGGGCCAATGCCAGCACTGATGGCGACTGCCGAATATGTTACCAAAGTGCACGCTGTTTGTACCCGCACCGGAAATTTGGCGCAATATAGTTTCCGAAAGGCAGCGAGCAAAGATTTGGTTTTGTTGGGGGAAACTGAAGAATACGAACCGCTCAGCAGGGCTGCTTATTTTAAGGCGATGCTTCGGGAAAAAGTGAAAAACATGGAGGTGAAAGGAGAGAAGGAATTATCACGAAAAACACAATAATAATGTCTGATATTAGTGAAACTGTTCTCGAGATAGATTTAAAATCTTTGGCGCATAATTATTCCTATTTACGTTCAAAAATTTCTGATGAAACTAAATTTATGGCCGTTGTCAAAGCTTTTGGTTATGGCAGCGATTCGTTGGCAATTGCCCAAAAATTGGAAAATCTTGGTGTCGATTCATTTGCGGTCGCCTATGTTTCCGAAGGAATTCAGTTGCGAAAAATGGGTATTGAAAAACCAATTTTGGTGTTGCACCCGCAAGTGGGTCATTTTTCAGAATTAATTGAAAATGATTTAATGCCAAGCCTTTACAGCCAAATGATTTTGAACGGGTTTATAGAGGCCACGGAAATGTATTCCAAAGAAAATCTTCCGGTTCATCTGAAATTAAATACTGGTATGAACCGATTGGGATTTGAAGAATTGGAAATAGATGCAGTTTTAGATTCCTTGAAAAATACGAAATCTATAAAAGTTCGGGGTATTTTCTCACATTTTGCGGCCAGCGAAGATTTTTCGGAAAGAGCTTTCTCTTTGGAACAATTGAAGAAATTCAGGCGCATAAGCTCTAAAATAATTCAGGATCTCGATTACCGCCCACTTTTGCATTTTTGCAATACTTCGGGAATTTTAAATTATCCGGAAGCTCAATTCGATATGGTACGTAGTGGAATTGGTTTGTACGGGTTCGGAAATTCCACGGAAGAAGACGCTCATTTGATCCCTATTGCTTCATTAAAAACAATTATCGCACAAATTCACGAAGTTCCAAAAGGTAGTTCCGTAGGTTATAATCGCGGATTTATTGCCAAGAAACTAACGAGTATCGCGACGCTTCCGTTGGGTCATGCCGATGGCATCAACCGGATTTATGGAAATGGGAAAGGAATAGTTTCGGTTCATGGAAATCCAGCGCCAATTGTTGGAAATGTGTGTATGGATATGATTATGATTGATGTGACGGGAATTGATTGCCAAGAAGGGGACGAGGTACTTATTTTTGGAAAAAACAAAAGTGCGGAAGAATTCGCACATCATGCCGGAACAATTTCGTATGAACTGATCACTTCAATTTCCCAACGCGTAAAACGACGGATTTTGGATTGAAAAAATGAAATGGAGAGTTATTTTTTCCCCATTCGGAAGATAGCGGCAACTGTTTTAAATAAAAGTGCTTTTTTTGCAATTGAACCAAGAATGTTCCCCACCACTGAAACAGGAGAAAGATCCTCCTTAATTTCTGAAAAACAAATTTTCATCTCTTCTCTATCTATTTTTGACTGCAACTTCAAAATTTTGAGGTCGCGATCAATTTCATCAAATGTTCTGTAAACTTTCATTTGCTTGTTTTTGTTTAGCCGTTCAGGGAATCCTGATGGAATTTTGGTCGCAGACTCACAATTCGCTCCGCCAAGAATCTTCTTCTTTTTGGGCCAAGACTTCTTCCACTTCCTCTTTTACGCTTTCCCCAAATTCGGTTTCGTTGAAAATGAACTTAGAGAATTTTTCTAAGAAAATCCCTTCGACCAATTTTTTCCAAAAAATGAGCAAAACAATGAAGACAATAAAATACACACCACTAATTATGAAGAACCCTGCACTCAAACTGCCGATTGATCTTCCGATAAGAATAGCGAAGGCAAAGGAAAGAAAAGCCGTAAAGAACAAGAATATGCTTCCCACGATCAGCAGTTTTGCGAACACGAAAATGCCTTTCATGAACTTTTTGAATAAGTCCAATTTGTAATGGGCAAGCATATTCAAGGCATAAGCCTCAATATGGTTGCCCATTTCATCAATATGATCAGTCAGGTTTGAAAATGCCATAAAGATTTAAGCTATCGAACTCTTGTTGCTTTTCATCGTGAGATCTTCCTTGCTTGTATTGCTTTTCACATCTTTGTGCGACCTTTCGTTTTTGGTTCGCAATTCCTCCAACTTGCCTTCCAAAGCCACAATAATATCATCGGCTTTGTAGCTTGCCGAGGAAAGTGTTTCCTCCAATTTCGAATCAAAATTGATTTTCGCTCTTCGAGCCGTCTTGCTTAAACTTTCTGTAGTTTCGTGAAGTTGTTTGTCAAATTTCGATTTTGCTTTCATTGCTCCGGCATTCAATTTCCGACGGGTGTTTTCACCTTTTTCCGGTGCATAAAGCAAGGCGACACCGGCTCCAACAATTGCTCCAGTTATTAAAGCGATTAAAGTGTTTCCTGAATTTTCCATAATTTTCGTTTATTATTTAAAAGGTTGATTATTAATTGTACAAATATATTGCAAAGCAGAGAAATAACCTGTTAATGATCGGTTAATGTTGAAAGACAAACACTTAAACTAATCTTAATTTTTTCACTAAAAAACACGGAATTAATGGAATTTTTATTTCAGAAGTTAGACTTTTCCCCAAGAATCTCGAAGGCCAACAGTTTTGTTGAAGACCAGTTTTTCAGAAGAACTACTTTTGTCCACGCAAAAATACCCAATACGTTGAAATTGAAAATGGTCCAGCTTCCGGGAATCCTTTAATCCCGGTTCTACATAACCGGTAATTACTCTCAGCGAATCTGGGTTTATGTATTCTAGGAAGTCTTTTTCCTTATCGGTATCGGGCGATTCCACAGTGAACAATCGGTCATATAACCGAATTTCTGCTTCCAAGGCATGTTTTGCAGAAACCCAATGCAAGGTTCCTTTCACTTTGCGCTGCGATTCTTCCGTGCCGCTGCCACTTTTACTTTTTGGGTCATAACTGCAATGTATTTCTGTGATATTTCCCGCAACATCCTTCACCACATATTCTCCTTTAATGATATAGGCATTTTTCAAGCGGACTTCCTTACCCAGTGTCAATCGGAAGAATTTTCTATTTGCTTCCTCCTTGAAATCCTCGCGTTCAATGTAAAGTTCTTTGGAAAAAGGAATTTCCCGAACCCCCGCATTTTCATCTTCCGGATTATTTTCGGCTTGTAGCCATTCTTCTCCTTTATAATTATCGATCACCAATTTAATAGGATATAAAACCCCCATCACGCGCGGTGCGATTTTGTTCAAATCTTGGCGTGCGCAAAATTCCAGATGGGCGACATCTATCAGGTTCTCTCTTTTTCCAACCCCAATTGATTCCGCAAAACGATGGATGGACGTTGGCGTATAACCTCTTCTTCGCAAACCGGAAATGGTTGGCATTCTTGGATCGTCCCACGATTCCACAATATTTCTTTCTACCAAAGTGGCCAATTTTCGCTTGCTGACCACGGTGTGACTTAAATTCCGTCTCGCGAATTCCCGTTGTTTCGGTTTAAAATCGCTTGGAGAACTTACTTTTTCTAAAAACCAATTATACAATTCGCGGTGTGGCAAAAATTCCAGCGTGCAAAATGAATGGGAAATCTGTTCAATGAAATCGCTTTCGCCATGCGCCCAATCATACATTGGATATATTTTCCAAAAATCGCCCGTTCGGTGGTGATTTTTGTGCAAACAACGGTACATTACTGGATCGCGCATCAGCATATTTGAAGAAGCCATATCGATTTTGGCTCGTAAAACATGCGCTCCTTCTGGGGTTTCACCATTTTTCATGGCTTCAAAAAGACTTAAATTTTCTTCTGTGGATCGATTTCTGAAAGGGCTTTCTTTCCCCGGTTCTTTGGGCGTTCCTTTCTGTGCGGCAATAGTTTCGGAAGTTTGACTATCTACATAGGCATTTCCGTTTTTTATCATTTCAACCGCCCAATCATGGAGTTGTTGGAAATAATCGGAAGCGAAACATTCTTTTTCCCACGAAAATCCCAACCATTCAACATCTTTCTTTATAGCATCCACAAAAGCTTGCTCTTCTTTTATGGGATTGGTGTCGTCGAAGCGCAAATTTACCGGTGCTCCGTATTTTTCCCCCAAACCGAAATTCAAACAAATAGCCGAAGCATGGCCAATATGTAAATATCCATTAGGTTCCGGAGGAAATCGGAATTTTAAACCTTCCAATTTATAACCCGATTTTAAATCTTCTTCAATGATTTGTTCAATGAAATTGAGCGATTTGTGTTCTTCTGTCATAATTCAACTAAAATGGAGGGCAAAGTTACGGAATTACGGACATACATCAACTTTTTTGAAATTAGGTTTTTTAAAAACATCTTCCATTTAAAATTATTGTTTATCGATATTTTTTATACTTTTGTCAATATAATTCAAAATGATAATTTTATGAAACGTATTTACTGGCTACAGAATTTCTTAAATATAACGATATGGGGAAGTACATTAATTTTCGTTTTATTGATTGTCGTTTTTTTCGTTGAGCTTGTGACGAATGATTTTTCCCTTATAAAAATTGATGGCTTGGATGGAAACCTCAACAACCTGACCGTCTTGGGAAAAGTGATCCTCGGTCTCATTTGTATTGGTTATGTCTTCTTTTTCTGGGGTTTGTTCAAAATGAAAGCATTGGTTTCCCGTTTTGCAAAACGGGATTTCTTTTCGCTCAAAACAGCCCAATTGTCAAAACAAATAGGGTATTTATTCATTTTGTCGGCCATCATAACTTGTATTCCAGTATATTTCTATCAACTTTTTTTGAATGACACTTTCAGAATTCATAGTGTGGAACCAGGTTCTTTTTTCTTTTTGGTAATTATCGGCATCTTTTTTCGAACGATTGGTTTTCTCTTTGAAGATGCTAAAAATTTCAAGGAAGATTCTGAACTAACGGTTTAGGCAATGTCTATTATTATTAACTTGGATGTGATGCTCGCAAAACGAAAAATGCGCAGCAATGATTTAGCGGAAAAAATAGGGATTACCGCAGCCAATCTTTCTGTTTTAAAAACAGGAAAAGCCAGAGCGATCCGTTTTTCAACCTTGGAAGCTATTTGTGAAATTTTAGATTGCCAACCTGGGGATTTATTGGAATTTCAAAAATGATGGAACCATTTTTTAAGTTAAAAAAAGAAGAAAAGTTGATGAATCAATAAAAACCTAACAGGTTTTCAAAACCTGTTAGGTTTAACTTAAAAGTTAGAGTTCTTAATTTCCTTCGCCCCATTGATCACTTTCTGTTTCAAACCTTCCTTATAGATCAGGATTTTATCCAGCATGCAATTATCCGTGGCACCAATAATTTGTGCTGCCAAGATTCCCGCGTTTTTGGCACCATCCAAGGCCACGGTTGCTACAGGAACTCCGGCGGGCATTTGCAGAATTGAAAGAACCGAATCCCAACCATCAATGGAATTTCGCGATTTAATTGGCACGCCAATCACCGGAAGTGGAGAAAGTGAGGCGATCATTCCAGGCAGGTGTGCAGCTCCGCCAGCTCCGGCGATGATGACCGCGATTCCGCGTCCGTGAGCTTTTTTGCCAAAATCAAATAATTTTTCCGGCGTTCTGTGTGCCGACACAATATCGACTTCCACTTCAATATCAAATCCATTCAAAATATCGATGGCTTCTTGCATTATCGGAAGATCACTTGTGCTTCCCATTATGACGGCTACTTTCATAGTTATTTGGTTATTGAGTTATTCGTTATTCGTTATTGGTTATTCGTTATTGAGTTATTATGTGCGTAGATATTTTTCAGCGACAAAATAATCCAATAACTCGGCAACCCAATAACTTTTTATTATTTTGAAATTACTTTTATTGTGTTTTTTACTTTTTCTGCTATTTTTCGTGCTTCGTTCAGATCTTCGTTCACAATCGTCACGTGACCCATTTTTCGAAACGGACGGGTAATTTTTTTACCATAAATATGTGGCGTTACGCCTTTCATCCGAAGGATATCTTCCATATTCTGATAAACCACATTTCCTTCATGGTTTTCGCTTCCGACCAAATTCACCATTACGGCACCTACTTTGCTTTCGGTATTTCCCAACGGCAAGTTCAATATGGCCCGAATGTGTTGTTCAAATTGATTGGTATAACTTCCTTCAATACTGAAATGGCCACTATTATGAGGTCTGGGAGCGACTTCGTTGACCAAAATTTCGTCATCTTCTGTTTGAAATAATTCCACCGCTAGAAGTCCCACATAATTAAAAGCTTCGGAAACTTTTAAAGCCACGGACTTCGCTTTTTCGGCGGTTTTTTCATCGATTCTCGCCGGGCAAATCACATATTCAACCTGGTTGGCCTCAGGATGAAATTCCATTTCAACGACCGGATAAATTCTCATTTCCCCCAAAATAGTTCGCGCAACGATGACCGATAGTTCATTTTTGAACGAAATCAATTTTTCCGCAATGCATGGCATATCTGGCAAAGGAATAACATCTTCTTCCTCCCGAATGACGCTCACGCCTTTTCCATCATATCCGCCAGTGGCACTTTTCCAAACAAAGGGGAACACCAATTTTTTGCGAACAAGTGCTACATTTAGTTCTGCTTTTGTTTCAAAGATATGAAAGTCGGCAATTGGAATTTCATGGGTTTTGTAGAATTGTTTCTGAACGGATTTATTCTGAATTTTTCGCAAAGTCGCCGAACTTGGATAAACTTTTTTTCCTTCTTTTTCCAATTGTTCCAAGGCTTCAACGTTCACCGATTCGATTTCAAAAGTCAAAACATCCACTTTTCGCCCAAACTGAAGTACGGTTTCGTAATCCATTAATTTTCCTTGTTCAAAATAATTGCAAGAGATTTTGCACGGAGCTTCATCGCTCGGATCCAGGACATAGGTTTGAATATCGAATTTTCGGGTTTCGTAGAGCATCATTTTACCGAGCTGGCCACCACCCAAAATACCCAATTTGAAATCGTTTGAAAAATAATTCTTCATTCGGAAAGTCTTTGTGTCTGGACAAAAATAATTGTTTCCGCTGGATTAAAGGAAACATTAATAATTTAAATAGGCAATCACTATCTTTGCCAACCAAAATAATGCGCTGGAATGATTAAATTACATGACCTGGAATTTGTTCCGTTTATTTCGCAAGCCGAAATAGCGAGGGCAATTCAGAAAATTTCGGACAAGATCATGGCTGATTTCCCAAATGAAATTCCGATATTCGTTGGGGTTTTGAACGGTTCATTTATGTTCGTTTCAGATTTGGTGAAACAATATCCGGGCGATTGTGCGGTGGATTTTATTAAGGTGAAATCTTACGAAGGTATAAAGTCGACCGGAAAAATCAATGAAATTATCGGTTTGCAAAACCCGAATGGAAAACCGCTGATTATTGTGGAAGATATTATTGATACTGGGAACACCATTGAATCCATTGTGCAAATGTTGGAGAAAATGGAAATTGCGAATTATAAAATTGCGAGTTTGTTTTTGAAGCCGGAAGTTTATAAAAAACCTTACAAAATCGATTATCTGGGAATGGAAATCCCGAACAAATTTATTGTCGGCTATGGATTGGATTATGACGGTTTGGGACGAAATCTGCCTGAAATCTATCAATTAAAGAAAAAAGAGTAATGATAAACATCGTATTATTTGGTCCTCCCGGAGCGGGGAAAGGTACCCAAGCCGAAATTTTGAAGGACAAATACAAACTTGTGCATATTTCTACTGGCGACCTTTTCAGGAAAAATATAAAAAATTCCACCGATTTGGGAATTTTGGCGAAAAGCTATATGGAAAAAGGACATTTGGTCCCAGATGAAGTGACCATTAAAATGTTGAAAGCTGAAGTGGAAAAAAACCTGGATTCGAACGGTTTTATTTTTGATGGATTTCCCAGAACGGTGGCCCAAGCAGATGCTCTGACAAATTTATTGTCAGAAGAAATGATTAAAATAGATGCAATGATCGCCTTGGAGGTTGATGATGATGTGTTGGCCGAACGTTTATTACATCGCGGAAAAACTTCTGGACGCACCGATGACGCCAATGTGAAAATAATTCGGGAGCGGATTGATGAATATTATCGGAAAACCGATATTCTAAAAGAACATTACCAAAAGAAAGAAAAATATTACGGCGTAAATGGCGTTGGAAATATTGGAGAAATTACAGACAGACTGAGCCATGTAATTGATTCGTTGTAGAACAATTGACAGGGAAATAATTGATTTTAGAGAACTACTGATATTTTTCAGCCATCATTTCCACAGTTAACGCTTAACAGCCAACACTTAAATCTTAACGCCCACCAAAAATGACAGAAGGAAATTTTGTTGATTATGTAAAAATTCATTCCACTTCGGGAAAGGGTGGTGCCGGATCACGTCATTTGCGCCGCGAAAAATTCGTTACCAAAGGCGGTCCCGATGGAGGGGACGGTGGTCGTGGCGGTCATGTTATCTTGCGAGGTGACGATAATCTTTGGACACTTTTCCACCTGAAATTCAAGCGACACATCCGCGCTACGCATGGCGGACACGGGGGAAAACAAACCAGCACCGGTGCCGATGGGCAAGACGTTTATGTGGACGTGCCTTTGGGAACAGTCGTGCGCGATTCCGATTCCGATGAAATTCTGTGGGAAATTACCGAAAACGGACAAGAATATATTGTTGCTCCGGGCGGAATGGGCGGTCGTGGGAATAATCATTTTAAAACCGCCACCAACCAAACCCCGCGATATGCGCAACCAGGCGTAGATGGAGTGGAACGCGATATTACCCTCGAACTAAAAATTTTAGCCGATGTCGGATTGGTTGGTTTTCCCAACGCCGGAAAATCTACGTTACTTTCTGTGGTTACGGCCGCAAAACCGAAAATCGCCAATTATGAATTCACAACCTTGAAACCCAATTTGGGAATTGTGCAATACCGCGATTATCAGACTTTTGTGATGGCGGACATTCCTGGAATTATCGAGGGGGCGGCAGAGGGAAAAGGATTGGGACATCGATTTTTGCGACATATCGAACGAAATTCGATCCTTTTATTTTTGATTCCCGCTGATGCGCCAAATGTGAAAGAGCAATATGAAATTTTGTTGGATGAATTGCGACGCTACAATCCGGAATTGTTGGATAAAGACCGATTATTGGCCATTTCCAAAAGCGATTTGTTGGATGAAGAACTGAAAACCGAATTGAAAAATCAACTCGACCGGGAATTTTCCAACATTCCCTACCTCTTTATTTCCGCCGTGGCGCAGCAGGGATTGCAGGAGCTTAAAGACCAGCTTTGGACACTTTTGAATTAGAAAAATGAAAGAGGGAAAGCGTTAAATATTTCTTCGGTATTTTTCGTTTTCGTAATTTTCATAAAAATAGCAACAATGAAAAAAATAGTCTTTTCCGGATTTGCGATGATCTTTCTGTTCGGTTCTTGCGCCGGCCCGCAAATTTTCTATGATTATGATGAGCAAACAGATTTTTCAACTTATAAAACGTATGATTTTTATACAGAAATGGATACCGGTCTAAATGATTTGGACAACGAACGTGTTTTTACCGCCATTGATTCGGTATTATCGCAAAAGGGAATTGTTCACAATACCGCTCCTAATTTCAAAATAAATTTCTATGCGTCTTATTTCGAAAATCCGAGTGGAAGCAGAATTGGCCTCGGACTCGGCGGTGGCGGAGGGGGAATTGGAATTGGTGTTTCTGGGGGAATCCCGGTGGGCGGCCCCAACTTATTTATGAACCTCACTATCGAATTTGTGGAATGGCCCTCGAACGAACTTTATTGGCAAACAGTCATTGAAAGCCCGTTCAACCCCGATATGGATACCCAAGAAAGAACGGAGTATTTTCAAAAGATCATTTCAAAAGCCTTGGAAAAATATCCTCCGGAAAAAGAAGAAAAGTAATTTTCAGTTACAAACCAATTTTCAAGCGTGTTCCTTCGCTATGGCTACTAAATTCGGGCGCATACATACATTGAATGGTAGTGATTCCGTTGCTGAAATTTCCAGAATTGTTCGCCCGTAAATCATATTCGAAAACGTAAATTCCCTTTGGCAAGAAGTCGAAAAAGAAATTTGTACTTGCATCTTTGGTGCTTTCATAATATCCCAAACCATCTTGCCATTTGTAATGGGAAAGAACATTCACCGGTTCAAATCCTGATGCTCTCATATCTTTCATATGGATAAATTCCATGGCACGATCGACTTTTATTTCAATCCTGACGCGAATTAAATCCCCTATTTTTATTTTATTTTTAGACCTAATTTCTGTGAGCACTTCGCTGGTATCTGTATTCGTTTTCAAAAAAAGCTTTTTGTGAAGTGACAATGGGGTTTCTGCGGATGTAATTTTGTCCAAGTCTTCGAAATATTGCCAATATAATCCTCCCCACACAATGCCATCACTTGTTTTTTCTATTTCCACGGTTGCCATTTCCGGAGCAATATGGTTTTCATCCCAAGAAGTTTTGAAATATCCGGTACCTACTTCCTTTGCTGTATTTTTCAACATACTTTCTGAAAGAGGCTTTCCGCCAATTTTGATGTTCAACATTTCAGTTTCCCCGAGCCAATTGCTTCCTTGTAGAAGCAATGAATAAATAGCCGATGCAGTGGCTTTTGTTGTATTCCATTTATTGGTTTGTTTATTTTTGAGCAGCCATATTTTCAATTCGTCAATGGTTTTGGTGTCTTCGTTTATTTCAGAAAAAGCTTCAATCAACAAGGCTTGCGTTTCGATGGGAGCTTGATGCCAAAACCAACTTGGTTCGTTCTGTTTCCAATAACTACCTAATTCATCGGAAACAACGCTGGTTTCTTTTAGGGAATTTAAAATGTCTTGGGCGGTTTCTGTATTTTGCGTTCGGCTTAAAATTAGGCTCATTAATCCTTTGTCATATAATGAAGCGCTTAGCCAATATTTTTTCATTTGGTTATAATAATATTGGGACGCATTTCTCACATCTATTGATTTCGGTGTTTCAGGAAAAAAGCTGCGCATATACAAATAATGAATTTGTAAGTGGGCCAAATGATTTTTACTTAAGTCGGCTTTGGGATTGTTGCGGACTATGTTATTATATTCTTATAGAAATTCGTCGTCCAGGTAATGAATAGCCGCTTGAACCATTTCTTCATCGGACGGAACGACAATCCCTAATTTTTTTAAATGTCCAAAACCGGTGATAATATATTGGGTGATAAATCGGTTGGCACGTCCTCCTTTAAACCAAGGCCAAGCTCCTGAAGTCAATTGATTTTGCTGTAATTTTCGGATTGCCGCTACCCGTTCTGATTGCATTTTCTTTAAATCGAATAAGAGTGCAATACGTTTTTTTTGCTCGGTTTCGCTTTCAGCATCCCGAACCCAAGGGGTTTCTTCGAGTATTAGGGATTTCAGTTCTTGGTTTTTTTTCAAATCGGAAATAAGAACGTCTGAATTTTTCCATTGCTGAAATACTTCTTTTATTCGAGAATTGGAATTCACCATATGGCTCGCCAAAGCATTCGCATAATAACGTGAAAAAGTTTGTTCACTGCATTCGTAAGGATATTCCATTAAATAGGGAAGGGCCAAAACGGCGTACCAAGCCGGATTTGAAGTTATTTCTAATGTCAGACGATGGTTTTTAAAGGTTGGGGAAGAATTATTTTTCAGTTTTTCCAAAGTGAAAGTTTTGGTTTGGTGGGAACCGACCCACATTGGCATGGTTTCGGTTACCAACATCCGGTTGGAAAGTACCGGTAGAAAGGATTGGATGCCATCTCCAAAATTCCCCTATTTTGCGATTATTTTATAGGTGACGGCTTGGACATTTTCAGGAATTTGCAGTTTCCAATGAACGACGGTATTTCCTTTTGGCGTTACTGAAAAGTCTTTCCAATTTTCTTTGGAAAGAATTAGTTTGGATGAAATTTCCTTGTTATTAACGGCATCGTTTAGTTTCAAAACCACATTTCAGGTTAAAGTATTTTCGGTCAGACTGGCAATTTTGGCACTAATTTGAATGGTGTCATTAACGCGTAAAAATCGTGGGAAGTTTGGCAAAACCATTAATTCTTTTTGGGTAAGGGTTTCCTTTACAAGTAAGGCGCTTTTCAAATCTTTGGTATGTGCCAGCGGCTGCAATTTCCACTTGGTCAAGGCTTCGGAATTTGTAAAATGAAAAGACACGTTCCCTTCTTCATCAGTTTTTAATTGCGGGAAGAAAAAAGCTGTTTCTTGTAAATTTTTACGAACTTGAACACTTTCCAAATTGATTGAACCTTTTGTCGTTACGACGATTGCCCCATTCTTTCCTTCTATTCCATAGAGCGCGATGGCTTCTTTGTTCTCAAGTACTTTACTGGATAAAATTTCTTCAGGATTCAAATTCTCCAACTCTTCCGAAGTGGCTATTTTTCCATCAATTACTATCAGCGCATTGGAATTTTCGGAAATAGAGGAATAGCCCCTTACCATTATTTTTTCATTTTCTGGAGATTCCCTTGCAATTCCAAAAGCAGTAACAACAACTTGGTCCAATTTTGCGGAACTTGTCGGCAATCTTATTTCATAATAATTGTCTTTTCCAATTGTAACGGCAAAATCGTCAAAGCCAATATATGTAAAAACCAAAATGTCCCCACTTTTTGCTTTTATACTAAATTTTCCATCGAAATCGGTTTGTGTGCCAGTTGTGGTTCCTTTTATAACAATATTCGCCCCGGCAAAAGGCATTCCACTTTGGCCATCAACCACCAAACCTTGAACAACTCCAGCGGGGATGGAAGACTTGAGCAAACTGGTGACTCCAGATTTGGGATTTGTTTGGGGATATTTTTTCCTTAATATTCTTGCTGAGATCGCCTGTAATTCCCAAAATTAAATCCAAACCAGTTAAGTTGATCATAATTTTGCAATTGCAATCTATGTTTTGGAATTTCCGGATTATAAATGCGAAAATAATATAGGTCAAAACTGTTGTCTGAAGATATCCGCAGATTTGAATTGTAAGTTGCAAAATTTATTGGTTGAAAATTCCACTGATGAGGTCGGAATTGATCCAAAGAAGCATCGTACATCCCGGCAAGTAATTCCGCTGAAACTTGTTCTCCATTCGACCCCTTAATATGAAAGCTCCAGGTTTCTTCCTCTCCTGGTTTCATTTTGTCGTGAAACCGAAGTGTTTCAATTTGAAGTTCGGAAGATGAAAAAGGAACTGAGATTGTCAAATTTCCTTTTTGGAAACTGTTGAACACGGCATAACTGTAATGCACGGTAAAACCGCCCCGATCTTCTTCTGTAACCGGAACGGAGATGGTTTTGTTGTTGTTTTCCAACTTCACCAAATAGGTTTTTACAATCTCATGATTCTTCTCTATAAGAATGGTCACCGATAAGTTTTCGGCAGCCGAAGCCAAAGTGATATTTGCTGTTTCCCCAAGTTGGTAGCTGCTTTTGTCCGTTTTTATCGAAAACAATTTATTATCGGCCAACGTGGATTCTTGGAGATCAAATAAGGTTGTCCACCTTTCGACAAGAATTTCTTGGCCGAAGGGATCAGTACTTTTCAGTTCTATTTTATAGATACCCGATTTCCAGTTTTTGATTTTCCCGAGGGCTATTTCTTTTGATTTTTTTGTATCGAAATCCTTCTTAAAAACCAACTTGCTTTTTTCCCATTTTTCAGGATCGCTTTCATTTTTAAAAGCTTCATGAGGAAAGAGTGTTTTAAATTCTTCCTTGCTGAATTCTTGATAGTCTGGCGCGGGCCATGGTCTATGGCGGATAACGGAATTTGGCGCTTTTAATTTGTAAATGCCCAGTGTTCCTTTCGCGGGAACAAATTCCCCGTTTAAATTTTCCGTGGAAAGCAGCAATTCATGGGTTTTGAGTGTTTTGTTCAGTTTAGGATCAATCTTTAATCCAATATTCAAAGTGTGATACCCAACGTTTACGATACTTGTGGTGCTTCGGGTTTCACCGTTGATGTCGGTAATGTCCGCCGTGATTTCATAATTAAAAACCGGCAAAGTTTCTTTCGAAATACTTTTATCGGGAATAGCTTTAAAAGTAATTTCAAATTTTCCGGTTTCATCTGTTGTGGTTTCTCCATGGGCGATTTCTTGTTGTTCACTTATTGGGCGAGGAAACCACCAACCGCGCCAATAGGGATATTGAGCCTTCCTTATAATCCGATAAACGACTTTTGCATTTGTTATTTTACTGCCTGCATAAGCAACCGCTCCTCCAGTGATTTTAATGGAATCGTTTACCCGAAAAGTTTCTTTTACAGGTTGAAAATTGGCTTCGAACGTGGGGCGTTTGTATTCTTCCACAGAAAAATAAGTGCGGTCTTCAAGATCAATTTTTTGACCGTCTATTTCAAGAAAGAATTCTCCCGTTAAACCCGAAGATGGAAGTATGAATTCTCCGTGAACAGATCCAAATTCATTGGTGGTGAATTCCTGCTCGCTCACAAAATGATGATTTGTATCATAGAGGGAAACATTTACCGGAATTCCCGCTAAGATTCTGGATTTCCCTTTTTCCTGCGTTATGACAATTCCTTTAAAAAAAACCGTTTGTCCTGGTCTGTAAATGCTTCGGTCCGTAAACAAAAAGCATGCTCTGAAATATATTTGTATTCATCTGGCTCGTATGTGTATGCGTAATATTCCCCAAATCTGGCCGTTTCTCCATTATGTGAAACGTGAAGAATAATATCGCGATAGTTATTTTCCGATTTTGCAAGAGAAATATTCCCAAAAAAATCAGAAATCAAATTTGTGGTCAAAGTTTTCCCTTTGTAAGAATGTTTATAATCCATTTATTTTTGCGCCAGCAACTGGTTTTCCATTGTTTCTGTCCACAATCTGAAACATTGCTTCTCCATCTCCTGTTTTTTCGATCACAGCCAAATCTGTAACTTGAACGGTTTCAAAAGCGTGGATTTGGGCACTGCCATAGTGTGAAGTTGCATAAATCAAATAATATCCATTTTTCATTTTTGGCAATAAAATTTCCGTGGAATGATTCTGAAAATCACCCTCGTTCCTTAAAATTGAAGACCATTCTTTTGCGGGAACAAGTTTTTGGATAAATTCCAATTTGTCCTCTTCACGATAGATATCTTCATAAGAATCAAATTTCTTTTGCGTGAGTACGTATATTTTGAAGTTGAGGGTATCTATATTTTTGTACTGCACCAACATCCGTGCATCCTTTTGTGTTGGCAGAAACTTTTCCGTGAGGATACTTAACTGTTTTTCCAAAATCTGATTTTGCAAAACTGCACAGTTTTCTGCTCCTTTTGTGTTTGGGAATTGGGCAATGCAAGCTTCGCATAAATCAAGAGCTTCTTTTATTTTCCATCTATTTTCTGTGTTTATTTTCGAATTGTACTCCTTTCCTTTTTTATAGTAAATTGAAGCTATTTCATACATATATAGGGAATTAGCGACAGAACTTCCAGTGTTTTTTAGTTCTTCTTTGAGGGTCGCTAATAGAATTTCTTCAGAATTTGGAAAGGTTGCCAATGATTGTGC
Source organism: Flavobacteriaceae bacterium (assembly GCA_041689995.1). Classification (GTDB taxonomy): domain Bacteria; phylum Bacteroidota; class Bacteroidia; order Flavobacteriales; family Flavobacteriaceae; genus DASSWG01. The sequence continues at coordinate 17,860 of JBDNFD010000065.1, forward strand.
ATATTTTAAACGTGCAATATTGACGTCGGTCAACGCCGCTTCAGATGTATCTTTCAAGTGAAATCGAATCAATTCCCGATAAATTTTCAGGGCTTGTAACTGCAAGGATAAACTATCCTTGGCCTTTATTTCCATATTTGCATACTCTTCGGCAACTTCTAAAAATTCTTTTTTGTCCACCTCGAATCTATACTCTGGCTGTGCAATTTGATTCTCTGGATTTTTGTAAAAATCAAGAGCCATGTTTGCCAGAAAGTCAAACAATGTTGGTCTTAGTTTTTTGGAACCTTCATATTCGTTCAAAATAGCATCAAAATCCTCCAAACTCAACTGTTTTGTTTGATCGCTATTTTTTAGCGATTGCTGAAAATGAAAATGTGTTTCAGCCAGTATGGTTTGTAAGTCCCAAGTGCGAAAATCCGTTGAATCTACTTTTTCTGCTGTTTTCGTGCGTCTGTAAAAGCGATATCGGTTGTTTTGAAAATATTGCCAATACATATTTGCCAAAACACCTTCTAAGATATTTTTTGTGGGATAACCACTTTGAGAAATTGTGCGTAGGAATTCTTTCTGCACTTTTATGCGGGCATCTTCTTCGACTATCAAAATATATTTACTTTGAAAAAGAAGCGATTTAACGATTTGGGACGGATTTTCTTCACTTGCGGCTTTTTCCTGAATGATATTTACAATTTCAATTGCAGATTTTGGCAGTCCTTTCTCTTCATATGATTCTACCTTTTGCCATAATTCCGCATAATTATTAGAGACAGACTGACCGAAAGTTAGAGAGGAAACAAAAAACAAAAAAGGGAAAACGATTGTCTTTAACATAGTCGAATTAGAATGAAAAGTGAATAGGCTTTAAAGATAAACAAATTTTTCCCCAATAATTTTATTGCTTTCTGTTGATAAATTTCTCCAATTCTAAGTGAATTGAACTTTGATCAGCCCCGAATATTTCTTAGATTTATCCGTTCAATTTCCCGTAAAATTTCACTTCCTATGTACCTGATTTTCGATACCGAGACTACCGGATTGCCCAAAAAATGGAAGGCCCCGATCACCGATTCCGGCAACTGGCCACGATGTGTCCAAATTGCTTGGCAGCTTCATGATGAGATGGGTAGGTTGATCGAAAATGAAGAATTCTTAATCTGCCCAGACGGATTTGACATTCCTTATGACGCGGAACAGGTGCATGGGATTTCTACCGAACTCGCTCAGGAAAAAGGGATTTCCTTGCAAGAAATGTTACAGAAATTTAATCAAGTGCTTGCTAAAACTAAGTTTGTTGTTGGGCAAAATCTCGGATTCGATTTAAAAATTATGGGCGCCGAATTTTATCGGTTGAAATTGGAAACTCCCCTGAATCGTCTTCCCGTTTTGGACACATGTACCGAAGTCACCGCAAAATTGTGCGGCCTACCGGGAGGTCGTGGAGGAAAATTCAAATTGCCCACACTTTCCGAATTGCACCAGCATCTTTTTCAAAAAAGATTTTCCGAAGCTCACAATGCTTCTGCTGACGTGGAAGCTACCGCTCGTTGTTTTTTTGAACTGGTCCGTCTGCGGACTTTTTCGACGGAAGAATTGCGTTGCCTCCCGGATTATTTGAACAAATTTTCGAAAACCAATGTCGGTCCCATTCCATCCATTGGGTTGAAGCACGAAAATTTAAAGAAATCCTCGGAAAAAATTCGGAAAAGAATGCGGGAAATTCTTCCGGAAGAAACGATTTCCGAGGAAGAATTGCAGGAAAATATTGAGGTATTGGAAGAAACGGAATTCGCCCATCTCCACAATCACAGTCAGTATTCCATCTTGCAATCTACCATAAGTGTCAAAAATTTGGTGGCCGCGGCTGCAGAAAACCAAATGCCCGCTGTTGCATTGACTGATCATGCGAATATGATGGGCGCTTTTCATTTTGTGAACGAAATTGATGCGCACAATAAGTCTTTGGTTTTGAAAAGAAAAGTGGCAGAGGACGAAGAAAAATCTTTTCATCTAAAAGAAATAAAGGGGATTATTGGCTGCGAATTTTTTGTATGCGAAAACCGGCTGGATAAATCAAGAAAAGATCACGGCTATCAAATGGTCCTTCTGGCAAAAAATAAAAAGGGTTATCATAACTTGGCGAAAATGTCTTCGCTTGCTTACTCTGAAGGATTTTATTATGTACCGCGGATCGACAAAGAAATTATCGAAAAATACAAGCAAGACATCATTGTCCTTTCCGGAAATCTTTATGGTGAAATTTCGAATAAATTGTTAAATATTGGCGAAAATCAAGCCGAAGAAGCTTTGCTTTGGTGGAAGAAAACTTTTCAAGACGATTTTTATCTGGAGATAATGCGTCACGGGCAAGAAGATGAGGATCGCGTGAATGAAGCCTTGGTGCGATTTTCTAAAAAGCACAAGGTGAAACTCGTCGCCACAAACAACACCTATTATCGCAAGCAGGAAGATGCCAATGCGCACGATATTTTGCTTTGTGTGAAAGATGGTGAAAAACAAGCAACGCCCATTGGTCGTGGCCGGGGTTATCGCTATGGGTTGCCAAATCAAGAATATTACTTCAAATCTTCCGAAGAAATGAAATCGCTTTTCAACGATTTGCCGGAAGCTATTGCGACTATTGCGGAAATCGTGGATAAAATAGAGTCGTTCACGTTGACGCGTGATGTTCTTTTGCCAAAATTCACCATTCCGACGGAATTTGTCGATCCAAAAGATGAGGTGGATGGAACGAACCATGGTGAAAATGCGTTTTTGAAACATTTGACTTATCAAGGCGCAGCGAAACGATACGGGGAGCTGGATCAGGAAATTAAAGACCGCATTGATTTTGAACTTTCCGTTATTGAAAATACAGGCTATCCAGGATATTTCTTAATTGTAGAAGATTTTATCCGGGAAGCCAGAAAAATGGGCGTTTCGGTTGGGCCGGGAAGAGGTTCGGCGGCAGGAAGCGTCGTGGCGTTTTGTTTGCGGATCACCAATATCGACCCGATAAAATACGATTTGCTTTTTGAGCGTTTTTTGAATCCAGATCGGGTGAGCATGCCTGATATCGATATAGATTTTGATGATGAAGGCCGCAGCAAAGTGTTGGATTATGTCATACAAAAATATGGCAGCAATCAGGTTGCACAAATTATTACTTACGGTACAATGGCTGCAAAATCGGCTATTCGTGATACCGCGAGAGTGCTGGATTTGCCATTGAACGAAGCAGATCGTATTGCAAAATTGATTCCCGAAATGTCGAAGCTGAACAAGATTTTCGCTTTGGACGACAAAGGAATTCGAGCAAAATTCAGGAATGAAGATGTCGAAAAAATAATGGAATTGCGCACCTTGGCGGAAGGCGAAAGTCTGGAAGCGGAAACCATCAACATGGCTCGGATTCTTGAAGGTTCCGTGCGAAATACTGGAATCCATGCTTGCGGGGTCATTATTACACCAGGCGATATCACCAATTATGTGCCAGTAGGTTTGGCGAAAGATTCCGATCTTTTCGTCACCCAATTTGACAACTCCGTAGTAGAAGCCGCCGGATTGTTGAAAATGGATTTTTTGGGCTTGAAAACCTTGACGTTGATAAAAGATACGGTTGCGATTGTTAAAGGTCGGCATGATATTTTGTTGGATCCGGAAAATTTTCCGTTGGATGATAAATCAACCTACGAACTTTTCCAGCGCGGCGATACCATTGGAATATTTCAGTATGAATCTGTGGGGATGCAAAAGCATATGAAGGAATTGAAACCCACGGTTTTCGGTGATTTAATTGCCATGAATGCACTTTATCGTCCTGGACCAATGGAATATATTCCGAATTTCATTGCCCGAAAACATGGAAAGGAAGAAATCGCTTACGATTTGCCGGCCATGGAGGAATATTTGAAAGAAACTTATGGAATTACGGTCTATCAGGAACAAGTGATGTTGCTTTCACAGAGTTTGGCTGATTTCACAAAAGGGGAGGCTGATGTTTTGCGAAAAGCCATGGGGAAAAAATTGATTCCTGTTCTATCAAAGATGAAGCCGAAATTTATCGAACAAGCTTCCGCAAAAGGGCATGATCCCGTAAAATTGGAAAAGGTTTGGAAAGATTGGGAAGCCTTTGCGAGTTATGCTTTCAACAAATCACATTCCACTTGTTATGCGTGGATCGGGTATCAAACCGCCTATTTAAAGGCTCATTGTCCTGCTGAATATATGGCGGCGGTGCTTTCCAATAACATGAACGACATCAAGAAGGTTACTTTCTTTATGGAAGAATGCAAAAGAATGGGGCTCACTGTTTTAGGTCCGGATATCAATGAGTCGTACGCCAATTTTTCTGTGAATAAAGAAAACGCGGTTCGGTTTGGGATGGCCGCCATAAAAGGTGTGGGTGCGAACGCTGTTCACGCTATCGTGGAAGAACGTAAGAAAAACGGTCCATTTCGTTCTGTTTTCGATTTGGCAAAACGCATCGACTTAAGATCGGCGAATAAAAAGGTTTTTGAAAACCTGGCTGCTGCGGGCGGGTTTGATGGTTTTTTTGGGGTACATCGCGCACAATATTTACATGATTCAGGCGATGGAATTAGCTTTTTGGAAAAAGTGATTAAATATGCGGTTCGGTATCAAGAGAACAAGAATTCTGCTCAGGTGAGTTTGTTCGGCGAAGCCAGTGAAGTCCAAATTCCAGAACCCGAAATTCCACCTTGCGAAGAATGGGGAACCATGGAAAAATTAAAACGCGAAAAGGAGGTTGTGGGAATTTACATTTCCGGTCATCCGCTAGATGATTTTAAATATGAAATGAACCATTTTTGCAATTGTAGTTTGAAGGATTTTTCCGATCTGGAGAAAAACATCAACAAAGAAATGTCTTTTGGCGGGGTAATTAGCGAAGTGAATCATCTTACGGGTAAAAATGGAAGGGGTTGGGCAAAATTCACTTTGGAAGATTACGATGAAAATCACCAGTTCATGATTTTCAAGGAAGATTACCTTAAATTTCGTCATTTTTTGGTTCCAAATTCTTTTGTTTACCTGAAAATTTTCGTGAAAGAAGGTTGGATAAACCGCGAAACAAACAAGAAATCTGAACCAAGGATCCAGTTCCAATCTTTCAAACAATTACAAGATGTGATGGACAGTTATGCGAAAAAATTGACTATCCAGATGGATATCAGCGGTGTTGGGGAGGAAGAAATTGAGAATTTACATAAAATTTTCAAGACGCATCGGGGAACACATTTATTGAATTTTGTCATTTATGAGCCGAAAGAAGAAATTAAAGTTCACCTGATGAGCAAACGTCAAAAAGTGAATATTTGTCCAGAATTGTTGGATTCCTTAAAGGATATGAATATTCATTATCGGGTGAATTGAGGGTTTGGCTATATATACTTTTTGAGTTTGTTTTTCAATTCATAATTTTCTTTCTCCAGTTTTTGGATGTATTTTTTCATGGTTTCAATTGCGAATTCAGAATGTGCGTGGTAATTGTTGTAATTACCAAAATTCCCATTTGCGTTTTCGTTGTTTATGATGTACACCCCATCATGGGGTTCGTAAATTTCTTCCAACGGAACCTCCAAAATTTTTGCCAAGGTATCCCATTCTTTTTTTGAAACCCAAACAATCCCACTCTCCCTGCGGGAATATTGTGATTGTTCCAGACCCAGTTTATTGGCCATCACCTCTTGCGAATATCCTCTTTCCCTACGTTTGTTTATGAGTTTTTGTTTGATCATGCCCCGAAGAATTTTGTCCAAAAATAAACATTATGGTGCAAATCACATAGGTTATGTCCAAAATAACATTGGATGTTAAGGTTTTTGTAATGATTTTTGGATTTGTTATTTATCTTTTTAAACCTATTTTTCAGACCTTATAATGTGTGTCTTTTTTTGAAGGGTAACTGCACGCTCCTTGGTTTCTTTATTTTTTGATTAAATTTGGGGGAACAACCCTAAAAACGAATTTTATGAAACCTTATCTGTTAATATTTTTATTTCTTGTGGTTTGCTCCTGTAGCAAAAGCGACGATGGCCCTAAATTTTCCCTTCCCCTAACTACCCAAACAGGCGAAAACACCTTTGGGTGCTATATTGATGGAAAGTTATTGATACCGAGGGATGGGGAGGGAAGTTTTAATTCACCGGATTATGGACTGATTTTTTGGGGCAGCTATAATGACACCTACAATGATTTTGATGTACATGATTTTGCCAGTGAGAAAACGGCAAGTATAAATTTACATATTATTGGATTGGATTCATTGAGAGAAAGGGAATATATAGTAAATAAAAGCAATTGTTATGATGGGATAGATAGTTTCGAAACCAACAATATATATTGTAGGATATGGGATTCTGAAGATAAAATATATAAGCAGTATTGTTCATTTGAAAACTCTGGAATAATAAATATTACCCGGTATGATATGGAAAACTATATCATATCGGGAACTTTTAGTGGTAAAGCAATTTGGAATGAAGGGAAAAGTGATACGATTGAAATTACAAATGGAAGGTTTGATTTAAAATTGGATCATCTTCCCACTAATTTTCCTTAAATAAATAGACATTAACCTAAAACCAAAAATCATGAAACAGCTTTTACTATTCCTCACTTTCCTGCTTATCTTTAGCGGGGCAAAATCTCAAGAGAAAATCCCAATCACTGTGGACAGTATGCTGGTCAACATCGACAAAACCGATTTTACATCGGGGATCCTTTATGAGCGAATCACTCCCTGGGCGAAGTTGAAAAGTCTTTAACAACGAGAAATTCCTTTCGGGCAAAGATCATTTTGAACAAGCCTTGTACGAATTGTACCTGGCTTCCCAAAAGAAAAAGTTCATGGATTATAAAGACCTGCGGGAATTTTACAGTCCGGGCGATATGTTGAACCATGCCGATATCGGTATCATCAATGCCTCTTTCCATTCGGTGAACTATGTGCCAGAAAATGTCGAAGAAGGAGGCTTGCGGATGGGCAATGACAGCTTGTTTGTAAAAATAAACAACGGCAAGCCAGCCTTTTTGGAACACCATGTGCTCGTTGCCGCGCCCCTCAAAAAATATTTGAAGGTGGAGCAAGGCGGAAGCATCGTTTACCATTTCAATAGCCATTTTTTGCTAGAAAATGTTGCACAAGGAAAGCAAATCTCGAAACTGACCGCCAATTTTGGTACTTCTTCAACTTATACCTTGATCGAAAATGGGAATATTGTCAACGGGGAAATTTCAGTACAGTATGATGAACCCGGTCCGAAATTGCTGGAATTTACAGCTACTTTTGAAGACGATACCCAAATCACTCTACAAGCTGTAGCGGTAATAAGTATTTACACTCCTCAGGATCCTGAGAATTACGTGGAGGATTATGCCATAGATGCAACTATTCCTTTTCAGGGATATGATGAATCCCATTCGTTCTTGGGGCATTTGGATTATCGTATCTTCTATAGCGGGAACCAGGAAAAACTCATGAAGCCCATAATTATTATTGATGGGTTTGATCCTGGGGACAAACGGAAAATTGAGGACAAAGATTCCCCGGAGCCTGCAGATGAACACCGCTCTATTTTGGATATTATGACATATGATAAAGATGGAGTAACACAATATTTATTGGAAGATTTACATGAGCTTCACTATGACGTGGTCATTGTCAACCAACCCACATATTATGTGCCGGATCCACAAAACCCACAGGACAGCATCAAAATAGACGGCGGTGCGGATTATATCGAGCGCAATGCCATGGCACATATTGAGTTGTATAAAAGTTTCAATGATTCACTTGCCACAAACAGCAGTAACGAAGAACTGGTTATCGTAGGTCCCAGCATGGGCGGTCAGGTATCCCGTTATGGGTTGGCGTATATGGAAGAACATGGTATGGATCACAACTGCCGGCTTTGGGTAAGCGTGGACAGTCCTCATTTGGGTGCGAACATCCCGATGGGAGTACAAATGCTGTTGAACTTTGCTTATTACAAGGCCAATAGCGTAGCGGCAGGGGATTTTGTGGTGGGGCAGTTGCAGTCCGCCGCCGCAAGGCAGCAATTGATCGAACAAGTGGATGTGGATTCCATCCCTTCGCCTCCCGGATATTTTTTTCCAGACTATTTGTATAGCCTTAATACCAGTTATTTTGACGGCAGAACGATTTCACAGGGTTTTTCGCAGGATAAAGGACATCCGTTTTTTATCGAATATTACGATGAATTATACAGCAATGGTTTACCGGGAAGTAGGGGCTATCCCCAAAATGTACGAAGGATAGCTATGGTGAACGGTTCCTTGACCAACAGCAATAAATTCAAAAACCCGTATGGATATTTGAGTGTTGACCTCGCCCCACCTCCGAATGACGATCAATATGGTTATTCCTCAAAAAAAACCTTCAGGGTAGAGGGGGATGCAAATGTCCTTGGGCATATCCTTACCATGGAAACCTATTTTATGCCCGACACGGGCGACCACCATAAAATCGGCTATTTTGCCAAAGGATCCTGGTTGGGTGGATGGGATTATCACCATTTGAACATTACCAATTACAATTCACGTGGCAGTTTGGACAATGCCCCAGGGGGATGGTACCCCACACAACGGGATCTTGCCAAGGGAATGTTGGAATCTTCTCCGTGTGAGTGGCAAGGCATGACAGATCCAAATTGGGGCGGGTATGTTTGTGTCAACCAATGGGATTTGCAAGTACTGGAACATGTTTCCTCATTTATGCCAACAGTCAGTTCCCTGGGCTTTATCAACCCCGATTTCAATTGGCACGCGGAATTTGACAGGGATTTGCTTTGCACCAGCGAAATCCCTTTTGACAATTATTACGGCCCAAAGATTAACGAGCAACATACTTCATTTACTGAGGAAAGCGTGGATTGGTTTTTGGATGAGCTAAATGGCGATACCAATTATCCCGAGCCAACAGTTTATCTGGACGGCACCCATATAAATGGTACGGAGCTTGTTTGCCATGGGCAGCAGGCGGGTTTTGGTCTTGTGCCTGCGCCGCCTCGGTGATTTGGTGGTCTGCTTCTCCGAACCTGACTGTTGTTTCTTGGAACGACCATGCAGTTTGGGTGGAGCCGATAGACGACGATGCCAACGGCGAAGGCTATGTGACGGCGCATTTTGCACACGATTATGCGAAAAAGGAGTTTTGGGTGGGCGCGCCCGATGAAGCGGCCAACCTTCAAACCATCCCTTCGGGCATCACTCAAGTTTCCCCTAATCAATCGACCATTTTCAATGCTAGTTCCATTCCCTCGGATTTGCAATATGTTTGGAGGATACACTACAATGGGAAAACAGCAAATGACGGAGTGCTTCCAAAATTCCCATCTTATCTAAATACGACTTTAAAACCTACCTATGAGGAATACATAGCACCCTTTACCAGCGGTCAAGTATCCATAAATTGGGGCAATATTCCAAATATTTATTCTGTATCTTGTTCGATATTAAATCAGTGTGGTGAAAGTAATTGGGATGTTATAATGGTAACCGTAGAGGAGACCGGTTCGGGCGGTGATCCCTGTGACGAACTGCTCATGCGTGTTTACCCCAATCCCGTGAAAAGCAATTTGATAAATGTGGAAATGCTATATCCGACCGATAATGAACCACCCTGTTTGGAAGATGCACTATATTACGGGGAGTCTGCCGATAACCTCGTGGAAATCTACAACCTTCAGGGGAATTTGGAATATACCAAGCATTTTTATAAGTACGAGTTTACCATTACGGGGATCAATTTGTTAAGAGGAAACTATATTCTAAGCATAACCTCTTCCAATGGAAAAAGTGGGCAAAAAATCATTATTGTAGAATGATTTTTGCTCACAAAAGTTTTTGGTTGAAATTCTTGGGTTTTATGGATATATTTGAACATAAATCGATCGAAAGATGAAGTACCATAAATTTTTTAAAAAATTTTCGCCCTTTTTTGCACTATGTTGTTTGGGCGTGGCAGCCAATGCCCAAATAGTGAACATTCCCGACCAAAATTTCAAAAATGCCTTGTTGAACCATAGCCCCGTCATCGATACGAACAATGACGGGGAAATCCAGCAAAGCGAGGCGCAAACAGCAACCGTGCTCGATGTGCAGGGGCAAGCCATTCAAGATCTTACTGGGATAGCCACTTTTGTCAATATTACGGATTTAAATTGCTCCAACAACCAGCTTATCAACTTAAGCTTAGAGCAAAACACTCAGTTGGAATATCTGTATTGTGACAGCAACCAGCTTATTTCCTTGGATGTAGATCAATGTACGAATTTAAAATGGTTGCATTGTAGTAACAATAATTTAACGGCATTGGACATCAGCCAAAATACGGGATTATGGGATTTGGTGGTAAGTAACAATCAACTCACAAGTATGGATATTACACAAAATACTCAGTTGAATTACTTTAATTGTATATCCAATCAACTTACAGTGCTCAATATTTCTCAAAATACCAGTTTAAATGGTTTTGACTGTTCGGACAATCAACTCATAGCTTTGGATGTTTCGAATAATGTGGACTTACAAATCCTTACTTGTGCACATAACGATATAACGAATTTGGATTTAACGCAAAACATCAATTTGCTCACTTTTGCTGGTCAGGACAACGATTTTACTTTTCTGGATGCCCGGAACGGGACCAACATGGACATCCTACTTTTCGACGTTCAACAAAACCCCAACTTAACCTGTATTTTTGTAGACGATGCTATCTATAGCGAAAACGATGCATATTGGTTCAGGGATCCCGCTTCCACTTATGTGGAAACACAAGCGCAATGTGACGCCTTGGGCACAAATGATTTGACGTTCCAACAACTAATGGTCTATCCCAACCCCGTAAACATGCGTTTTTATATCACAAACCCACGAAAGTTTCAAATTGAAAAAGTGGATGTTTACGATGTTTTGGGTAAAAAAGTAAAGTCTTTTTTGTTAAATACCGGAATTTATGATATTACCAATTTACAGAATGGGCTTTATTTTATAAAGATTTATAACGGAAACAAAATATTGACTCGGAAAATAATAAAAAAATAAGGTCAACAATATCAGGTTTCACAAGGTTGTCGATGAAACTTGATTAAACTCAGTTTATAGATTTAGGATTTTAATCTTAAATTCTCGGATAATATAATAAAGGCCGATAAACTTAGTCATGAGAATCACAAACTAATCCACTTCCATAAATTCTTTCAATTCAAATATAACCGAATACAATCCAAACCTTTTTTCCGCACGGGAATATTCCTTACTTTTGTTGCGAACAATAAAAACAAATTTATGGCACTCGAAATAACAGATGCGAATTTTGACGAAACGGTTTTGAAAAGCAACAAACCGGTAATGGTGGATTTCTGGGCTGCTTGGTGCGGTCCTTGTCGAATGGTTGGTCCAATCATCGATGAAATCAGCTCCGAATATGAAGGCAAAGCCGTCATCGGGAAACTCGATGTGGATGCAAACCAAGAATTTGCCGCAAAATATGGCGTTCGGAATATTCCGACCGTGTTGGTTTTTAAAGATGGCGAAGTCGTGAACCGACAAGTGGGCGTTTCACCTAAAGCAACCTATGCCGATGCGTTGGAAGCACTTTTATAAATCGGAAAATTTTGAATATAAAAAAGGTTTGATAGTTTATCAAGCCTTTTTTTGTTTCTAAAAACTATGGAATCTAGCCTAATTTTGCCGTCCTTTGGAAAGAAGAATTAATTTTTATGAATTTACAGGAAGAAGTAAACAAAACCAGCGGTTTCATCAATATTGAATTATTGGCAAACCAAGTGGTGGAAGGATTTATTTCGGGAATGCACAAAAGCCCCTTCCATGGATTTTCGGCGGAATTTGCCGAACATAAAATTTATAATTCGGGGGAAAGCACCAAGCATATCGACTGGAAACTTTTTGCGAAAACCGATAAATTGTACACCAAACGCTATGAGGAAGAAACCAATTTGCGCGCTCATCTGATTATCGATAATTCTTCTTCCATGCATTATCCCCAAGTGAAAAAATTGGGCATCAAAAATCTCAATAAAATTGGATTTTCTGCTTTGGCCGCGGCCTGTTTGATGAATATTCTGAAAAAGCAACGAGATGCTGTCGGATTAAGTATTTATAGTGAAGGCTACGATTTTTATGCTCCGGAAAAAGGAAGTGAGCGACACCACCAGATGCTGCTTGCCATCTTGAACGGAACCGTGCGGAAAGCAGTCAACTCTCGACAAACTGAAACATACGAAAATCTGCATCTGATCGCAGAAAAAATCAAACGTCGTTCCTTGATTTTTCTTTTCACCGACATGTTCCAAACTACGCTTGCGGAAGAAAAGCTTTTTGAAGCCCTTCGCCATTTAAAATATAACAAACATGAAGTTGTTTTGTTCCATACCTATGATGGGACGAAAGAGTTGAGTTTCGACTTTGACAATACTCCCAAACGCTATGTTGACGTGGAAACCGGGGAACATATTAATTTATATCCAGAAAACATTAAGGACAATTATGAAAAAGCGGTCTCGGAATATTTTAAAACCCTTCAGTTGAAATGCGCACAATACCGGATAAAATATGTACCGGCAGACATTTCAAAAGATTTCAACGGAATCCTGACTACTTATATGGTTGAACGCCAAAAGTTTGTGTAGCTGGTTATAAAACATCTGTAAAAACATAAAAAACAGTTTGCAGGAATTAAAATCTAATGTATATTTGCCACCGCTTAAAGCTGGAAGTTCAAAGGATTCCCAACCAGTTGGGGACGAGTTCGAGTAGAAATACTTAAATAAAGTTCATAAATATTGTTTTGGTCTGGTAGTTCAGTTGGTTAGAATGCCTGCCTGTCATCCCCCAACGAGTTGGGGACGAGTTCGAGTAGAAATACTTAAATAAAGTTCATAAATATTGTTTTGGTCTGGTAGTTCAGTTGGTTAGAATGCCTGCCTGTCATCCCCAACGAGTTGGGGACGAGTTCGAGTAGAAATACTTA
>JBDNFD010000066.1:0-7765 GCA_041689995.1 Flavobacteriaceae bacterium
TTTCCCAAGGTATCGACAATTCCCGCATCAGCGGTGAAGGCTTCGGGGAAACCATGCCCAAGGTCGATTGCGGCAATGGCTGCACCGAGGAGCAGTACCAAGAGAACAGAAGATCGGAGTTCAGGATCTTGAAGGAATAGTGATTCTATTCATATTGTACGAAATAGTTATTATCCATTATTAAAGATAAAATGTTATAATTTAAAGTTGAGCAATAATCTCCATTGCTCAACTTTTTTTGTTTAAAGGATACTGATTCGTTCCATCAACATATCCAGTTAGCTCCCGATAATGTTGAGTTTCCTTCTTAGGAAAATCACATCATATAATTATTATGAGAGATGATTTATCACATCCCTTAATCCATTTTTCCGTAATTTTGTGTGTTCCCGAAAATCAGGAACAGAAGATGATTATCCATTTATGCTGAAATTTCTATAATGCAAAACCTCATACAACGACTAGATGAATTAGCTAAAAAGAGTGATAAACTGGAAATTTCTGAAAACGAACGAACCCGCTTTATGGCTCAGGTGGAGAAGTATGCGAATACCTTCATCAATAGTTTAGATAAAGCGAAAGCATATAATAAAAATCAGAAAAACGTCACGTCCCTCGCTCTTGATAACCATAAAAAGACGTTGGACGAATTGCTGGAGTTATATCAATCGGAAGTAGTGGAGAAAGGTATTATTGCTGCTTCGGGGGGACATGTTGGCTATATTCCAGGGGGAGGGATTTTTATGTCCGCAATTGCAGATTTTCTTGCTGCCGTGACCAATTCTTATGCCGGCGTATTCTATGCTTCCCCTGGCGCAGTGCGGATTGAAAATGAAGTACTGTCTTGGCTGAAAAAACTCTTCTCCTTTCCTGAAAGTGCAGTGGGAAATTTGGCTTCCGGTGGTTCCATTTCCACTTTAATTGCGTTGACTGCTGCGCGCGACGCACATAAAATAAAAAATAAAAACATCATAAACAGCGTGGTTTATTTAAGCGAACAGATTCATCATTCCACTCAAAAGGCTTTACGGATTTTGGGCTTGGAAGATGTGATCGTCCGATATGTGCCGTTAAACGAAAATCACAAAATGAAGGCAGGTGAGTTAGAAATACTGATTTCCGAGGATAAATCGAAAGGGTTAAATCCGTTCTTGGTCGTTGCCACTGCCGGAACTACAGATACCGGCGCTATCGACCCGTTGGAGAAAATTGCGGATATTTGTTCCAAAAATAAACTCTGGTTTCACGTTGATGCGGCTTATGGAGGATTTTTTATTTTAACTTCCAAAAAAGAAATGTTTCGAGGTATTGAGAAAGCCGATTCCTTAGTAGTTGACCCACATAAAGGAATGTTTTTACCCTATGGACTGGGTGCGGTTTTGATAAAAAGCAGGAAGGCGGCCTTGCATTCCAATCAGTATATGGCCAATTATATGCAAGATGCACAAGAAGAAGATTTAACTTATAGTCCGGCCAATGTTTCTCCAGAACTTACTAAGCATTTCAGGGGATTACGTCTATGGCTTCCTTTGCAAATCCACGGAATTGAGCCTTTTGTGGCTTGTTTGGAAGAAAAATTATTGTTGACCGCCTATTTTCGGGAAAAATTAGTTGAGATGGAATTTAAAGTCGGTCCAACCCCAGATCTGTCCGTGAGTTATTTCTGGTTTCCTTTTAAGGAAGATTCGGATAAGAAAAACCGACAACTAATGGATGCCATTCACCAAGATGGAAGCGTGTTTTTAAGTTCCTCGATCGTTGATCGGCGATTCGTTATCCGCATGGCTATTTTATCATTTAGGACAAAACGTTTCACTATTGATCGTGCTTTGGAAATGATTCAACAATGCTTGAAAAAGGTGCAGGACAATATGAATTAAAACTTTTAAATGGATTCCCCGGCTATAAAAGTTCGAAATTTTTCCAACTTTTATTAATTCGTAATCTTCACTTTTAGGAGTTGATGATGTTATCAAGGTTCATTTTAAAATCCATAGACCAAAATACTATCTTCTTCGCCCTTCACCACAAATTCCAATTTTCCTTTGTTATCCATGTTCCTCATATCGATTGTGGAATTTCCATAAACTGGAAATCCAGGTAACAATTTTCCATCCGCATTGAACAAATAGACTTTGTGGGCTTGAGAATCTGTAATACTTACATAGATTTTATTGTTTAAATGGAAAATTTTTGGCACCGAATACATTCCATAATCAAGTTCCACATTCTTTCCATCGATGGTCAAAATATTTTCGGGAATACTGGCTAAGACAGCCGAATCTATCCAAATTTGATGATTTTTAGAAAGCCCCAATTTTTTTACGGAAACATTTCCTTTTTCACCTACCTGCACCAAATCTCCATCTGCATTTGTGGACGTAAATTTTTCTTGGTATAAAAACCACTGGTTCTCAGAGAAGTGAAATGATTTCTTCACGGAAACACGATTTGTTCCCTGTCGATCCAAAATGTTCAGTTTCCCGGAAATTTCGGGAATGACTATATAATCTTTGCTCCCGATCCGAAAATGTTTAGGGCTTTCCGCAACCGAAGAATTAGATTTATTAAATTGAAATCCCATCACTCTTTTGGCCTGGTTGTCCCACATGGAAACGATATTATCCTGCACCACCAAAAATCTGTAATCACGACTTCCTGCATAATCGAAAATAGCCAAAGGTTGTGTGATGGGTGAATCGAATTTCAACGGGAATGGTGAAACATCCTTTCCGTCTATTCCCAATACATAGAATTTTTTGGAGGTGACGAATGCCATTTGCAATCGGGTGTTTTTATAGAGATCTACAGGCTTTATTTTGCCCACAATCTTTCCGTCCAGTGGCATTTTCCAAAGTAATTTTCCCAAATTATCATAGAGATAGAGAATGTTTCGGTTGTCTTGTGCAACAATATTTTGTTCGCCCGTGCGCCAATATTCAAAGAACTGCGGATTTCCGACAAGCGCATTTTCGAGTTCTATGGATAAAAGTTGTGCAGCGCCACTATGTTCGGCAACTTCAAAAGCTTTTTCCACGGTAATATTGATATGGGTGAATCCTTCATCATGAACCAATTGCAACGCGCTGAGTTTGTAATTGTTCAAATTGAAACTTCCAATTTCTTTCTCCAAATCGCCGTTGCTTATTTTGGCCAGATATTTCTTTAAATTTTCATTGTTCCCCAATATGAAAATGGAGGATTCATCGGTTAAATTTTTTCGGATTTCATCGTAATATTTTTGCTGAGAAACCACTGAACCGTTTTGATGGTTTGCGATGATATTCTCCAATATTTTTCGATTTTCAGAAAAAATGAAGAAATGGTCCAAACGTGCGTAAAATTTCAGTTTGTTACTCGTAATAAGCGGACTAAAGGCGGAGGAAAACGCATCTTTTTCCGAAAAAGAATAAATCGGATTTCCGCGGAATTCATCAACTTTTTTCCGAAATGTCAATAATGAAGATTCTGTCTTTTCAACATTTGATGAATTTAAAGCTACGGCTTTTCCTTCCGGAAAATAGATAACCCCAATTTCATTCGCTTTGGCGAAAAGGCTTTCCAATTTTCCTGAACTGGATTTTTTCCGATATAATCGCAAATTTTCTTTCAAAATTGAATAATCATCATACCCGAAAGAAAAGAACCCAGTAGCATTTAAGGGACAAATTTGCGTCAATTCGGTCTTTTGCGGTTGCAATCCTTTAAAAAGGGAGAGGCTGTTTTTCGATTCCGGATTAGGGGACAAAATTCCATTGAAATTTATACTGTTTTCTTCCAGACTAATGTCCAAATCCGTCCAATTTGTAAAATCTTTTAGAAAAGAAGTGTTGCCTTCCGGGAAAAAATGTCGATAAAAACTTTTGAAATTTTCATTTTGAATAAATAATGAAGCCTTCCCATTGGCAGCACCGTATATTTTTTCGAATGCTTGATTTTGTTCAAGTCCTAAATTGTATAAACGAATAACATTTTCTACAATTAATTTCGAATCGCTTCCAATGAAAATATTGTCCAAAACCGTGGCATACAATACGCTGTTTTCCGAATTGTATTTTTTGATGGTTTGTCCGTCATATTGAAAGCTTTCTTCTAATTTATTTAGAAAATCCGAGGAAAGCAAATCGGGTTTGTTTTGGGTAATGAACGTAAATACCACATCGCGGCCAATAATGGAAAAACAAAGCAGATTTTCATCATTCGCGTTTAAATTGTGCAATCCGGACAATTCTTTTTTGATGACCGAACGCATAGGGAAATCGGTTTTCCCAAAAAGGGAATTCTCCGATATGGCTTTCGAAAAACCCTTCAAATCTTGACTTTTTAGCACAATGGCGGCATCAGGTGGAAGATATTTCGAAAATAAACTGGATGAAGCCGTTTCTTGCTGGCACGACAGAAACGGGAGGATAAAAAGAAATATGAGCAAGGGTTTTTTCATAAAATGAAAGAAAGGTAGTTTAAAAGTGATTTTCCGTGCCGAATTATTCCGCTGCCAAAATTTCCGTTTCGGTTTGCATGCGAAAAGTTTTGCGGTGATATTTGGTGATGCCAAATTTCCGGATCGCTTCCCGATGCTCACGAGTTGGGTAACCTTTATTTTGTTTCCAATTGTACATCGGAAATTCGTGATGGATTTGTTCCATAAAAGTATCACGATATGTTTTTGCCAAAATAGAAGCTGCCGCAATGTTGGCATATTTTCGATCTCCTTGAACAATACATGTGTGGGGCACATTCGTAAATGGTTTGAAACGATTTCCGTCCACTAAAATATGTTCAGGCACAAAACAAAGTTGTTCAATGGAACGGTGCATTCCCAAAATCGAGGCGTTCAGAATATTGATGCTGTCAATTTCTTTCATCATTACGTGGCTTACGGCGAAAGAAACAGCATCCGTCTCGATAATTAGCTTCAGAATATTCCTTTTTTTTTCTGAAAGCAGTTTCGAATCGTTCAGCATTTCGTTTGCGAAAGAGTCTTTCAGAATAACGGCCGCAGCGGTTACCGGTCCTGCAAGGCAGCCACGGCCAGCTTCGTCGGTTCCACATTCCAATGCATTGGTGATATGTTTTAAAATCAGCACGTTGCAAAATTAATTTTTTTTTGCCGCTTTCCATAGGTTTTATGAATAATGTGCCTTCCGATTAAAAATAACATTCGTCAAAAAATGATACTTTTGTCCCAGCCGAACATACTATGAAAAAATTTCTTTTCACGATGGTTTTTATGTGGTTGCCTATCCTGATTTGCGGTCAGGTTAAGGATCTGCGAAGAACCGATGGTCTTAACCCGAACTTGAACAACCAGAACCGTGGAGAAACACAACGTTCCGTGATCGATAACCGTGAAAATCCACCTATTTCCGATTATAAAATTATTTCGATGAAAGGCGACACGACTTATGTTGACACCACGCTGACGATCCAAAAGGCATATAAGTACAACTATTTGCGTAAAGATAACTTCGGATTGCTTCCGTTTTCAAATGTTGGTAGGCCATATACGAAACTGACTCATTCTTTTGATGAAATTCATTTGCTGCCACAGTTTGGCGCGCGCGCTAGGCATTTCAACTTTATGGAGGTAGGAGATATTTATTATTACAATGTCCCAACACCCTGGTCCGAATTATTTTTCAAAACTACTTTTGAACAAGGTCAGCTTTTGGATGCTTTTGTGACTTTGAACACCTCTCCGCAATTCAATCTTTCCATTGCCTATAAAGGCATGCATTCATTGGGAAAATATAAACATATTTTGACGAGTACGGGCAATTTCAGGGTGGGAATGAGTTATCATACCAAGAACGGGCGTTATGATGTGCGGACACATTTTGTATCGCAAGATCTTTCGAGTGAAGAAAATGGCGGATTGACGCCACTTGCTGTGAAACATCTTATTTCGGGGTCTTCGGAATTTAATGATAGAACCCTTCTGGAAGTAAAATTTCAGGATGCCCAGAATATTCTCTTGGGAAAACGTTTTTATTTGAACCATTATTTTAAACTGAAAAAAGGAAGTGATTCAACAGGTAACAATCAGCTGCGAATCGGCCATATTTTTAATTTCACCGATAAAGAATATCATTTCAATCAGGCAGAATCGAGTCCATATTTAGGCAATGCTTATGAAGATGTGAAACTGAAAGATGAACTGGAGTTTCAGGAAGTTTCAAATCTTGGTTATGTGGAATTTAATAATAACATTTTGGGGGATATCAAGCTGAAAATTTCTCATACCAATTACAATTACGGATATAAACGACTGCTCATTTTGGATGAAGTTACCATTCCAAACCGTCTAACTGGGAGTAGTTTGGCAGCCGGAGCTTCTTATGGAAAAAATTATGGAGGATTTAATTTTCATGCGGAGGGAATGATCAATGTTTCTGGCGATTTTGAAGGAAATTATGTTCGTGCCGACGCCTCTTATCAATATAATCCGGACATCAAAGTTAAAGCTGGAATAATGACCAATTCCAGCATGCCAAACTATAATTTCCTGTTGTATCAAAGTGATTATAAAAATTATAATTGGCGGAATCATTTTGAAAATGAACAAATTCAGAATTTGTTTATTGATATAGCTGCCAAAAAATGGTTCAATCTGAAAGTCGATTATTCGCAAATAACCAATTATGCTTATTTTGGGCTTGTGGAAAATACGCAACAGAATTCTGAAATAGATTCACTGGTGAAGCCGATGCAATTTACCGGAACAGTGAAATATGTAAAATTGAAAGCAAACCGGGAATTTGCTGTTGGTCGGTTTGCGTTGGACAATACCCTCTTGCTGCAACAAACGATAGATGGGGAAGAAGTGCTGCATACGCCAAAAGTAGTGACGCGAAATACGTTCTATTATAAGGATTATTGGTTTAAGAAAGCATTATATCTACAAACTGGGGTAACGCTCAACTATTTTTCAAGTTATGATGCCGACGGATATGATCCGGTTATGACGGAATTTTATGTTCAAAATAGTGAGGAGATAAAAGGTTTCGCAACGTTCGATCTTTTTTTCAATGCAAAAATAAGTCAAGCCCGAATATATTTTGAATTGGAGAATTTCACGGCAATTTTTACTGATAATTCCAATTTTTCGGCACCTTCCTATCCTTACCGGGAATTCGCAATTCGTTTTGGGCTTGTCTGGGATTTCTTTTTATAACCTGAATTGGAAATGATTTTTCATAAAGATGAAATCGATAAGTGCAATTCCTATTCGAGGAGATAGCCTTACTATATTCTTTTTTGAAGGATGAATCTCGAATTTTTGAACTTTATTTTTCATTTTCGGGTTTTTACAGCATAATCATCTTTTTTTTTGAAGGTGTTTTTTGACTTTTGGCCAATTGGATGGAGAAATACCAGGAAGATGCTCGATACATGGAATAAAGATGGTGCGTAATTGTTGAAGATATATGAAAGGAGAGATTCTATAAATTATAATCGAAAATCGCAGACCCATGAAATGACCAAATATTGAACATTAAATATGCGATATTGACCTTTGATTACGTAATTGTGGACTGAAATCTTTTTACTTTCTGAGAGCCTATTAAAATTTGCCAACATGGTGGGTTCATTTCCAGGCATTTAGATCCTCTAAAATTTTTCCAAAATTTTCTTGAAAAAACAGCTTGTTGAAGTAAAAAAGGCACGTATATTTGCACCCGCCAAAAGGGGGAAGGGAGGAAGTTTGGAAGTTCTTGAAAATGGGTCGAAAAAAAATAAATTTTTTTTCTTTGCACATTAAAAA
>JBDNFD010000067.1:0-38355 GCA_041689995.1 Flavobacteriaceae bacterium
CATTTTCGTAGCGAGAGGGGGGCACGATCCCCCGACCTCCGGGTTATGAATCCGACGCTCTAACCAACTGAGCTACCTCGCCATTTTTCAAGTTGCAAATATAAAATTATTTCATGCGGTGGCAAAGGTCTTTTTACAATAAAATTTTTGCTTTATTTTTTTATCTCAACAATTAAGTTATATATTGCCTCATCACAAAAAAGATTCTATAATGGCCAAAAAAATAAAGTTCGAGATGGAAATTCCCATCCAAGCTTCTCCCTCGCTCTTGTATAATTACATTTCCACCCCTTCTGGGTTTAGCGAATGGTATGCCGACAATGTTAATTCGCGTGGCGAAATTTACACGTTTATTTGGGAAGGTGGTTCAGAGGAAAAAGCAAAAATGATCAGTAAAAAAAGCGGGGAACGCATCCGGATGCAATGGCTTATAGACGAAGATGACCCATATTATTTTGAATTGCGTATCCAAGTCGATGAAATAACGAAAGATGTTTCATTGATGATCACCGATTTTGCGGAGGAAGATGAAATGGAGGAAACAAAAATGTGGTGGGAAAATATGATTTCCGAATTAAAACAAGTTCTTGGTTCCAATTAATTTCCGAATATTTATCTTTGTTCTTTCCTAAAGAAACTTTTTTTTATGATCAATCTTGACGGACGGATTTTGAACGAAAGCGAAGCAAAGCTTTCGGTCGAAAATCGCGGGTATCACTATGGCGATGCGCTCTTTGAAACAATGCGCGCCATAAATGGAATCGTATTTTGGGAAGACCATTATTTCCGGTTAATGGCTTCCATGCGGATTTTAAAAATGGAGATTCCGATGGAGTTTTCCCCAGAATTTTTGGAGAAGGAAATCACAAACCTTATCCAAGCAAATGGTTTAACGGGCAAACCGACAAAAATCAAACTAAACATTCACAGAAAAGGCGCGGGTCTTTACAAACCAGAAAGCCGAGAAATTGGGTATCTTATTCGCGCTTGGGAATTGGATTCCTCTTTTTATATTCTGAACGGGGAGAATTATAATGTAGAACTTTTTAAGGATCATTTTGTCAACAGCGGTTTGTTATCGACCCTAAAAACAAATAATAAAATAATCCATGTTTTAGGAAGTATTTATGCGGAAGAAAACGGATATTCAAATTGTCTTTTGCTAAATGAAACAAAATCAGTCACGGAAGCATTAAACGGAAATTTATTTTTGGTTCAGGGAAACACTATTAAAACTCCGCCTTTGTCCGATGGTTGTCTGAATGGAATTATAAGAAAAAAAGTGTTGGAAATTCTAAGGAAACTTCCAGAATATTTAGTGAAAGAAGCGGCTATTTCACCTTTTGAATTGCAAAAAGCGGATGAATTGTTTGTTACGAACACAATTAGTGGTATTCAACCTATTTCATCATATCGAAAGAAAAATTTTGAAAATAAAATTGCTCGTGATCTGTTGGGAAAATTGAATGCTGTTGCTCGATTGGGTTAATTATAATCGGGATGTTCTGGGGCATTTGCCCAAATCAAATATTCGCCGCCCAGTTCCATTATCTTATCTTTCCAAAAGCTGGAAACTGATCGCCCAATCAATCCTTTTTCATCATTATTTTGTGCAATGATCCACGCCTTTGCAGTTAATTCTTCTTGCAATTGGTCATTGTCCCATCCAGAATATCCCAAAAAAAATTTTATTTCATTTTCTGAAATTTTCTGATCTTGAATAAGCTTTTTTACAATCTCGAAATCGCCGCCCCAATATATACCATTTGAAATTTCAATACTTCCGGGCACAAATTTTGGGATTTTATGAATAAAATACAGATTATCCTGTTCCACGGGACCGCCATTATAAACACTGAAGTTTTGAGGAATATCGGGAATTAAGTCTTGCAATGTGAAATCCAAAAGTTTGTTCATAATAAAACCGATAGACCCATTTTCATTGTGATCTGCCAATAAGACAACAGATCGTGCAAAAGAAATATCGCCACTGAGCGAAGGCTCGGCAATTAAAAGAAGTCCTTTATTTGGTTCGTTGCCCATTAATGTTTCTTTGAACTTTATAATAAAACTAAATAAATTAATCCTAAGAATCAAATTAATTCGAAAAAAAATGCACATAAAAAAAGACCTTTCTAGGAAAGGCCTTTAAAATTGTTAGCGTAAAACAGATTAGTTTACAGCTTTTTGGAGGTCTGAACCTGCTTTGAATTTTACCACGTTTTTTGCGGCGATCTTGATGGTTTTTCCGGTTTGTGGGTTCCTACCTTCGCGGGCGGCCCTTTTTGTATTGGACCAAGATCCAAATCCGACCAATGAAACTCGGTCGCCACCTTTTAGTGATTTTTCAACATTGCCCAAAAAGGATTCCAATGCTTTTTTTGCTGAGGCTTTTGAGATTCCGGCATCTTCGGCCATCGCATCAATTAAATTTGTTTTGTTCATAATTTTTGTTTTTAAAACGAATTGTTGGTTAAAATTAATTTGATTTGCTCTACAAATTTATGCGGATTTCCCTTTCATGCAAGCAATATCAAGGGAAATGCTTCATTTTGTTGATAACTCGCCCATATTGTTGATAAAGTTGACTTGTTTTTGTGGGAAATAGGACAAATCAGCATTGATAAGGCTTCAGCGCATGTGTGCATTTTTTCTTAAGCGGAAACCATTCAGCAGTTCTTTTACCTTCATATTTTTTTTCCCGGGAAGCTGAATTTCCTCCAAAATCAGACTTCCTTTTTTTGTGGCAACATGTAATTCCTTTTCCTTTAGAAAAATTGTTCCCGTGGGAAAATCATGATTTTCATTTTCAATTTTCGCCTTGAATATTTTACAACGAAGTTCCTCATTTCCGTTTTGCATAAAACACCATGCGCCCGGATACGGACTTAAGCCCCTAATTTGATCGTAAATTCTTTTTGCGGAATGATCCCAATCTATTTTTGTGTTTTCAGGAGTAAGTTTTGGTGCCTCTTTTAATAGGGAAGTTTCCGTTTGAGAACTGGTTTTAAGGTTTCCATTTTGAATCATTTTTAAGGTTTGTATGACCAGTTCCGCTCCTTCTTTCATGAGTTTATCGTGGAGATCACCCGCATTTTCTTCTTGGGAAACAGAAATTTCTTTTCGAAGGATCATTTCTCCCGTATCAATTTTTTCATCGATGAAGAAGGTAGAAACCCCTGTGGTTTTTTCGCCATTGATTAATGCCCAATTAATAGGCGCAGCACCGCGATATTGTGGCAATAACGATGCATGAAGGTTGAAGGTTCCATATTCAGGAAGTTTCCAAACTACTTTTGGAAGCATTCGAAAAGCGACCACAACATGCACATTTGGCTGCAGTGATTTTAGTTTGAATAAAAAATCGTCCGATTTTAAATTGGTAGGTTGCAATATTGGGATTTTATTTTCTACCGCAAATTCTTTTACGGCGGAAGTAGCTATTTTCCGACCACGACCAGACGGACGATCAGGTGCCGTAACTACGCCCACCACATTAAAACCATTAGAAATAATCTCTTTTAAGGTTTGTACTGCAAATTCGGGCGTGCCCATAAAAACGATCCGTAGGTCTTTCATAAACTGATTGAAAAATTTTAATATAAATAATAGGTGTTGGTATTGCTTAATTTTATTTGTTGAATTTCCACCAAATAGCGCAAGATTTCAAGAATTTCTTCAGCTGAAAATTCTAGGCGTGCGACCAAATCACGGGAACTTAGGCTTTCTTTTTTCAACATTTCGAAAATGGCTTGTTCAATTCTTTTCCTTTCCATTCTCTTTTTCATCTTCTTTGATTTCAAATTTTTTCGAAGACAAACCGAGCAAATATCACAATCATTCTGGCCTTTCTCACCAAAATAATTCAATAATTGAATGTTTTTGCAAATATCATCATTCGTGACATATTTTAAAATGGCTTTTACCTCCCTTGCCTTTTGGTCACGTTGTTGTTTGATGTATTCCGAAAGCGGATTGATGGTAATTTCATCTTCCCTCGGAACCAAAA
The DNA here is from genome assembly GCA_041689995.1 of Flavobacteriaceae bacterium. GTDB lineage: Bacteria > Bacteroidota > Bacteroidia > Flavobacteriales > Flavobacteriaceae > DASSWG01. Next base: position 4,010 of record JBDNFD010000067.1, read on the forward strand.
AAGTAATTGCAGCATCGTGTTTTGCAATCTCGAGCTTTATTATTTCTTCGTGTTCCAACTCTTTCAAAAGGGAGACAAGAATATGTTCCGGTAGGTCAATTTTCGATTGGATCAGAAATGGGTTTATGGCCGTAAAATGATCAAAAAGTCCGGGATAAGTTCGCAAAAGGGTTTTTACCAAAAGTTCGTGTTTCCGGTTATTTTCAAGAAAAAAAAGCAACTGCTGATTGGAAACCGAAAATTGCAACTCAATTTTCTGTTGGTATTGTTGGGATAAAACCAAAATATTTGCCTGATCCAGCAGTCTTAGCACATTATGGGTTTTACGCGGATTTAATTGATAAGTTCCACAAAATTCCCCAAAATTGAAATCGTGACGGGTGTTTTCACCTTCACCGTAAGCAATGGAAAAGAAAGACTGCAACTTTCGGTAAACAAATTTCACATCGGAAATATCGGGAAGAATAGAGAGAAATTGGGTTTTTACCTGCTCCAAATCATTTTTGTTGTAAAGAACGGCGGCAATAGCTGGTTTCCCATCACGACCACCTCTTCCAGCTTCTTGAAAATAACTTTCTGGACTTTCTGGCAGTTGATAATGAATAATGGAGCGCACGTTTGGCTTGTCAATTCCCATTCCGAAGGCATTTGTGGCCACCATAATCCAAATTTCCTCTGACAACCATTGCCGTAGCCGAATCTTTTTTTCTTCTGAAGGAATTCCGCCATGATAAGCTTTTGAAATGAAACCGTTTGCGTTCAAATAATTACTGAGCACCACCGATTCTTTTCTGTTCCTCACGTAAATAATAGAAGAGCCCGGATTCTTTTTTAAAATTTCCTTTAAATGAAACTTTTTGTCCTCGAACTCTAATGTTTGGAAGGAAATATTTTTGCGGGCGAAACTTTTTTTCACAATACTCGCCGAGCTCATGCCGAGTAAAGAAAGAATATCTTCCCTAACTCTCGGCGTTGCTGTTGCCGTCAAAGCTATCCAAGTTGCTTCTGGTTTAATTCTGCGGAGAACAGGAATTTTTCTATAGGCCGGCCGAAAATCATGGCCCCATTGGGAGATGCAATGCGCTTCATCAATTGCTATCAGGTTAACGTTCATTTGTTCGATGCGCGCCAAAACGATTTCTTGTTGTAAACGCTCTGGAGATAAATATAAAAATTTATAATTCCCATAAATACAATTATCCAATAGCGTATCCAATTCCCGAAATGGTGTGCCACTTTCTAGTAATAAAGCCTTGATTCCTAGCGCTTTCAAATTGTTTACTTGATTTTGCATCAAAGCAATTAATGGCGAAATCACAATGCAAATTCCGTTTTTTGCCATGGCAGGAACTTGGAAGCACAAAGATTTTCCACCCCCTGTCGGAAGCAAGGCCAAGACGCTTTTATTGTTCAAAATCAAATCAATAATTTCCTTTTGCGCCGGTTTGAATTCTTCATGACCGAAATATTTGGATAAAATTTCTTTCGGATTTTTCATACGGAAAGCCCCAGATTTTTTAAAATAAAGGCAACTCTATCTTCGATTGGTATTTTTGGAACAGAAATTAATTCGTAACCCAAATCGCCATAGGTTTTAATTAAATTTCGCTGAATTTCCACAGCTTGTTCGTAGGATTCATAACGTTCGGTATCGGTATTGTAGATTTCTTGCCAAATAGGAAGAACAAAAATTTTATCATATCGATAGTTCGCATTTGCTTGGGTGAACATTTCGGGATAATCGCTTCCAATATAATCCAAATAAGCACTTACATCAGGAATTCCGCGATCTATAAAAATATGTTTTTCAATCTGGTTATCAGATTCTTGGAACTGCCGAATTCGTTTTTCCAAAAGCATTTCACTGAAAAGTAGCGGATCGGTTAAAAAAAGCTGTTCGATCCCTTTTTCCTGAGCTTCCCGGATCACTTCGCGAGAAATTTCATGCATGCAGCGAAAATCTTTTTTTTCTAAGCAAGAAATAACTGAAGATTTCCCGGTTCCCGGACCTCCGATAATAAGGATTTTTTGTGATGCCATGTGGCAAATTTCGACATTTTTCGAACAACATGAAAAAATCCATCATTAAGCGTATATTTGTAGGAAAGAAACTTTTTTATGGAGCAAGATAAATCTTTGGAAAATTTTTATGAAAGGTTGAAAAAGCAGTTGCGTGAAACATCCCAATGGCCAAATGAATATTTGTATAAATTTATCGTTCCCCGGAGCAATCAAAAAATTGCGGAAATAGAAGCTGTTTTCGATAATATGGGCGCGGTAATTAAAACCAAAAGTTCCGCAAAAGGAAAATATATAAGCCTTTCCATCAATGTTCGTATGGAAAATCCAGAAACGGTCATTCGGAAATACAAGGAAGTTGGCGAGAAAGTGGAAGGGGTAATTTCCCTTTGATCGGTCTTTTTCGATTTAAAAAATCATCATAAAAAAGGAAATCTTCCATAAATATTTGCTATTTTGCGGCTTTGTTGACTTCAACAACACTAAGTTTTTTTATCTTAAACCTCAACTTTGGACTACGAATTAGAATACAACTCAGAACGGAGCAAATTGCATATTCCCGAATATGGAAGGCATCTTCAAAAAATGGTGGAATATGCTTCAAGTATCGAAGATGATGCAGAAAGAGCAAAAATTGCAAAATCCATTATTTCTGTAATGGGAAATATGAATCCGCATTTGCGCGATGTCCCCGATTTTCAACATAAATTATGGGATCAACTCTTTATTATCAGTGATTTTAATCTCGATGTGGAATCACCATTTCCAAAACCGACCCGAGAAATGCTGGAAGAATCGCCCGGCCCTCTTTCCTATCCGCAAAATTTCCCAAAATATCGTTTTTACGGAAATAATATCAAGCGTATGATTGATGTCGCTGTGAATTGGGAAAATGGCGAATTGAAAGAAGCACTTGTTTATACCATTGCCAACCATATGAAAAAGTGTTATCTTTCTTGGAACAAAGATACCGTGGATGATATGGTGATTTTCAAGCATTTATATGAATTAAGCGATGGGAAAATCAATCTGATGGAAAAGGAAGAAGATCTTTTAGCTGCTTCCAACTTGATAAAAGAAATGGATAAATCGGCACGAAAGACCGTTTCTTCGAAGAAAAAATATCACAACAATCGGGGTCGTAAACGCTATTAAATTTTCTAGGCTTACATGAGCATATTTCAAATTGAAGGAGGTCATCCGTTAAAAGGCGAAATCTTTCCCCAAGGGGCCAAAAACGAAGCGCTTCAGGTTTTGTGCGCGGTTTTATTGACAGAAGAAGAAGTTCGGATCGATAATATTCCGGATATTCTGGATGTAAATAAATTGATTCACCTACTTGTTGGACTGGGCGTAAAAGTCAAAAAATTGGACAAGGGAAGTTATTCTTTTCGAAGTGATGAAATAAATCTTGATTACTTGATAAGCGATGATTTCAAAAGGGATGGCAGCGGACTTCGTGGCTCCATTATGCTCGTCGGTCCTTTGCTTGCGAGGTTTGGAAAAGGTTATATTCCGAGACCGGGTGGCGATAAAATTGGCCGGCGCAGATTGGATACACACTTTGAAGGATTTATAAAATTAGGTGCTGAATTTAAATATGACCGCGAAGAACGTTTTTATGGGGTAGAAGCCCAAAATGGTTTGCACGGAAAGTATATGCTTTTGGAAGAAGCTTCCGTCACGGGCACTGCGAATATTGTGATGGCAGCGGTTTTGGCAAAAGGAAAAACTACCATTTACAATGCAGCTTGCGAACCTTATTTGCAGCAATTATGCCGAATGTTGGTTGCGATGGGTTCCAAAATTAGCGGTATTGGCTCAAACTTATTGCATATTGAAGGAGTAAAAAAACTGCATGGTTGCACTCATCGAATTCTGCCCGATATGGTGGAAATCGGTTCCTGGATCGGACTTGCTGCAATGACCAAAAGCGAAATTACCATCAAAAATGTAAGTTGGGAAAACCTGGGGTTGATTCCTGCAACTTTTCGAAAAATGGGAATCAATATTCAGAAAGATGGCGATGATATTATTGTCCCGAAACACAAAGACGGATATGAGATTCAGAATTTCATTGACGGTTCCATTATGAGTATTAGTGATGCGCCCTGGCCCGGATTTACACCAGATTTATTGAGTATTATGTTGGTGGTTGCCACGCAAGCACGAGGCAGTGTGCTCATTCACCAAAAAATGTTTGAAAGTCGATTGTTTTTCGTCGATAAATTGATTGATATGGGCGCCAAAATAATTTTATGTGATCCGCACCGAGCGACGGTTATTGGACACGATTTTAAATCACAATTGAAGGCCACCACGATGACAAGTCCAGATATTCGTGCTGGAATTGCCTTATTGATCGCGGCGCTATCTGCCAAAGGAACTTCTATTATCCATAACATCGAACAGATAGATCGCGGTTATGAAGATATTGATGGAAGATTGCGATCCATCGGTGCAAAAATCACCCGATTGGCAGAATCTTAATTAATATTTACCATTCTCTAAATTTTTGAAAAAAAAAGCGAAAGCTGGTCAACGGATATAACGTTCATATTTTTCCATTTTTTTTAGTTCCCTACTGAAAAGATGTTGCTTTTTAATCATTTTGGCGGTTTGTTCTGGTAGCATTTCTTCCCAACCCGGTTTGTTTTCGGCGATCATTTGCAACACTTCCCGTGAAAATATTTCTAAAATCGTGGGATCGTAATTTTGAATGTCGATGACCTTACCGTTATATTTGAAGAATTTGTACAATTCCTTCATTCTGGGTGGTACTTTTAGGTTTTCACTGGTAATAATTTGCCCCGTTTCACGATCCTTCAACGGATAGAGATATACTTTTAAATCTTTAAAAAACAATTTTCCAAAGGCTTCCAAAATGCCCCCGCTCAGATGTCGGTAATAGCGTTCATCGAAAATATCGATCAGATTCGCAACTCCCATGGTAAATCCCATTCGTGCTTTGGTGAAGCGTGAGAAATATTCCACTAACTTATAGTATTCCTGAAAATTGGAAATCATTACGGTTTGTCCGAGGCTACATAATAATTCTGCCCGATCCATAAAATCTTTTTCATCGATTTCGCCTTCAGCTCGCAAATTGGACAATGTTATTTCGAAAATACAAACCGTGTTTTTTTCCTCTACTTTCTTTTCATCCAGGAAAAGTTCCAAGGAATTCCGGTACATATCCATATTTACCTTTGTCACCGGCCGAAAACTGCCACGCAAAGCCAAAATATTTTTTTTATACAAAATCCTTGCCGGCAAAACATTTTTCCCTTCGGGTGAAAACATAACGGCATCGGTCATTCCATTTTTTACAAGTTGTAGGCTCATCAACCGATTGTCCACATTTTCAAAGCGTGGCCCGGAAAAATTAATGGTGTCGATTTCTATTTGATCTTTTCCCAAATGATCGTAGAGGTAACGCAATAATTTTTTTGGGGAATCATATTTATAATAAGCACCATAAATCAGATTTACGCCTAGAACACCCAAGGTGTTTTGTTGTAAACGTGCGTCGTTTTGATGGAAACGGATGTGCAGAATAATTTCATTATATTCTTCCGTTGGCTCGGTTTGGTAGCGAATTCCAACCCAGCCGTGCCCTTTGAATTTTTTTGTAAAATCGATCGTGGCCACGGTATTGGCATAACTGAAAAAAAGCTTATTCGGATGTTTTTTGCGCTCGATCCGTTCTTCAATGAGGTTCATTTCGTGCGAAAGCATTTTCTTCAAACGTTCTTCCGTCACATAGTGCCTATCTTCTTCCATGCCATATATTGCATCGCTGAAATCTTTGTCGTAGGCGCTCATGGCTTTGGCGATGGTTCCAGAAGACCCTCCGGCCCTAAAAAAATTCCGAACGGTTTCCTGTCCGGCACCTATTTCGGAAAAAGTGCCATAAATATTTTCATTTAGATTAATGCGTAAAGCTTTTCTGTTAATGGACGGAACATTTTCAAATTCCCTGTCGCCCATAATTGTGATTGGCATATTGATGTCGATTTATGGATAGCTCAACTCGCATCAAAGGTAATAAAATGCATACCTAAACAATAAAATAGTTCTATTTTTGTTCAAAATTTCATTGTTTTGAAAATCACTTTTCTTGGCACAGGCACTTCACAAGGAATTCCAATTATCGGAAGTACCGATCCCGTTTGTTTGAGCACCGATCCGAGGGATAAACGTTTGCGGGTTTCGATTTTGTTGGAATGGGATGAATTCTCTTTTGTAATTGACTGTGGCCCAGATTTCAGACAACAAATGTTGGCCAATAATGTGAAGATGTTAAACGGGATTTTATATACCCACGAACACAGCGATCACACCGCGGGACTTGATGATATTAGACCTTTTTATTTTCGGCAAGGCGCAATTTCTATTTTTGCAAGCGAAAGTGTATTGAATGCTTTGCGCCAGCGGTTTGCTTATATTTTTACCATTGAAGATAAATATCCTTCCGCTCCAGATTTGAAGGTACATTTGATTGATGAAAAACCGTTTTTTATTGGAAATCTTCTGGCAATTCCAATAAATGTTATGCATGGACCATTGGAAATATTCGGATTTCGGATTGAAAATTTTGCATATATAACCGATGCAAAAACCGTGGCAGAGAAGGAGATTAAAAAATTGAAAGGGGTGAAGGTTCTGGTGGTGAACGCGCTGCGGAACGAATCGCATCCCACACATTTTAATTTGGACGAAGCCTTGGCTTTTATTGAAAAGATTAAACCTGAAAAAGCTTATTTAACACATATTAGTCATCAACTGGGTTTTCATGCAGAAGTGCAAAAGCGGCTGCCTAAAAATGTGTTTTTGGCGTATGATAATTTAAAAATAGAAATCTGATGCAAAAAAAAATTTTTATGTACCTCTTTCTTTTTGCGGCTTTATATATTGTTTTTCAATATATGAATGCAAAAAAAGCCAATGAATTTTATGAAAAGAAAGTGTCGCATTTAGAAGCAAAAGTAGATACTTTGGAAGTTGAAAATGAAAATTTGCATTTAGAAAATCTTGATCTTAATTATTTTTCGCTATTGGAAAATGACGACGCCAGTTCTTATTTTGTGGAACGCGGATTAAATGTGGAAGAAATAGCAGCAGACGTAAAAGGTGCTATTATCGATCGGAATCAACCAAATGCAGACAATGAATTGGTTCCTTTTGCAGGAATGGAAGGGAAAATGCGCATCAATCATATAAAAATCCTCAATAATCATTGGATTATTGCCGACTTTACGGACGGAGTTTATTGGGGGGAAGTTCTGCTCGATTATAAAATAGATGAGCATAAAAATTTGTCAATCACCACAATCGACGGATTTCTTTATTCCAGTCGAAATTAAATGGAAATTTTTAGAATTTCTTTCTTGGATTTGTTTTTCGAGGAAAAGTCGAAACTGAGTGATTCCTGATTCCTGATTTATCAGTAGTTTCAATCACTATTCTATTCTTCCGAAAGCCATTTCTTTAAATCCTGAAAATTTTTAGGGCTTACCCCGTGACCAATTGAGTATTCGTTGTAAGTGTTTTCTATATGTAAATTATCCAAAAATGATCTTGTTTTCTGCGCCCACTGAACCGGAATAACTTGGTCAGAAGTTCCGTGCGAACAAAAAAAACGAAGTTTGGAAAAATCATTTTGATGATAGGTTTCCACCAACATACTTTCATCCACATAGCCGCTCAATGCAATGACTTGTTTTATTTTTTCGAGATGTGAGAGTGCCACGGCATAACTTAAAATCGCACCTTGGCTAAACCCAAGCAGCGTAATTTGCGACGGGTCTATTGGATAATTGGCAATCAATTCTTGGATAAAAATTTCAATTTCTTTTCGCGAACCAATTGCTTGTTTGATATTGTTGAATTTGTCGTTGAATTCATCGAAATTTATTTCATACCAACAATTTCCATACACCAGGGGATAAGGAGCTCTCGCCGAAACGACAATATATTTTTCAGGCAGTTCTGGTGCAAATGAAAATAAGTCATTTTCATCGCTTCCATATCCGTGAAGCATTAGGATCAGCGGGGCTTTTCCGGACAAATTCGACGGACGGACACGATGTTCCAAAGAAAGAGGTTTTGTGGTCATTCAGTTAAAACTTTAAACCATTTTTGAAAATATTCCCCAAAAATAGGGATCAGCATCTTTTGTTCCTGCAAAGCGCCAATAAATCCGTAGACCCATAATGCAAATGCGGCCACCCAAAAAGCACCGGTAATCCACCAACTATTGAATCCAGTTACCAAAAATACGAAAAGAAAATATAACAAATGAAGTCCGATGGCTTGTCGAATATGAAATGCCGCAAATTGGTTTTTGGAATCTTGGTTCATGAACACGGCAACTATCGCTCCAATGAAAGTGATATAGGCGATGACAGCAGTTGTTTTTCCTTCTTGTGCGTTCAAATTTTTCATTATGAAAGCGTTGATTTGTTTTTCGAAAAACTACCAAAAACCTTTCCTTTTAGTTCTATTCCTAAAAACATACTGTTTTTTGAAGTGGAAAGAAGGTCCTTTTCTTCAAATTTATGTATTCCATCTGGTGAAAAAAGCGTAAAATCAGCGGGATTTCCTTCGACAAATTTGTGTTTTGGAATCGAAAATCGTTCTTTTCCGGCGGTGAGCAGCCGAATGCATTCTTCAACGTCAAAAATAGTTCGCAATGCGCCAAACGCCGATTCCAAGCCTAAAGAACCATATAGTGCATTTTCAAATTCTACTTTTTTATGTTCAATATCGATGGGGTCGTGATCACTGGTAACCATATCGATGGTTCCGTCTTTGACGCCTTTTATGAGCGCTCGAATATCTACTTTTGTTCGCAAAGGCGGAAGCACTTTATAATTGGAATCGAAGGAATTTAAATGTTCATCGGTAAAAATCAAGTTACGGATGGCCACGCTGCAACTTACATCCAAACCTTTCTTTTTTGCTTCCCGGATCAGCTGTACCGATTTTTCAGTGGAAATTGTGGGGATATGCAACTTTCCGCCGGTATATTCCAACAGGAACAAATCGCGGGCAATTTGTAATTCTTCCGCCAAGGGCGGCATTCCTTTCAACCCTAGCTTAGTACTGTTTAAGTTTTCATTTACTTGACCGTTTCCAACTATCTCATTTTCCTGTGGATAGGATATAATTAAACCATTGAAATTTTGAGTATATTGTAAAGCAATTTTCAATAAATTCGGATTTTCTACTGGCTTTTTATAATCCCCAAAAGCTACTGCGCCACCTTGTTGCATATCATAGATTTCGGCCAAATGTTGACTTTCACTTCTTATGGTCAAAGCCCCGATCGGATAAAGAGAAACCGAACTATCGGCAGATTTTCCTTTTAAATAAGTTACCGCAGAATTTGTGTCGATTACCGGAAATGTATTCGGGTTTAAAGCAATTGCCGTAAATCCACTTTTTCCGGCTACTTCGAGTCCATGCGAAATGGTTTCGCGCTCTTCATATCCTGGTTCGCCAAAGGAAACGCTGCTGTCAAACCAACCTTCGGAAAGATGCAGATTTTTTTCTTTTATTTCTTTGTCAACTTCGGTTTGAATGGAGGTGCCTATTTTTGAAATTGTTCCATTTTCGACCAAAATATCTACTTTTTTTTGATGGAAATTGCTTTTGGGAGCGATTATTCTGACGGATTTTATGAGGATTTTCATTTCAAAAATTTTAGCAGCAGCACTTCGATGAACAAAAAAATCATTGCAAAAATAACAAACCATTTCCAAAGTTCTTGGATTTCGGTATTTTCCTGTTGGCTCTTGAAAAATTGAGCGATGTCCGCGCTTGGCGTTTCTCCGGTTATTTGTTCCAAGTTTGCATATTGCAAATCGCTTTCCTGTCTGTCGTAATTGTAGGCAATATTCCGAAGCGCCACGTCACTTTTTGAAATTGTATAAATGCCGTCGGTTTGGGGCAAACTTTCCGTGGTTATTTCCACACTTTTCCCCTTATTTTTTTGTAGTGGAATAAAGCTGATTTTTTCATTTTTAAAGCGAAGAATTTCATCTTTTTGAAGGGTTGCGGAAATATCGAAAGTTGATTTTTCCCCTATTATATGATACAATTGCGGTTGTTTCAAACTTTGTTTTGCAATGTTGTAAAAAGTCGGGACAATTAATGGTGACTGTTGAAAGTTCGAATTTTCTGTATTTAGGGCGGCGGAAAAAATAAATATATTTTTGTCTTGTGCCAAAAATGGAGTTCCATCGGCATATTTCAGAATATTTTGCGCATTTCCGCTTATATTAAAAGAGGTATGTACTGTGGGATATTGAAAATTCCTCACTTTATCTTCAAAAACGTTTTGGTAAAGAGGATTGTTAAATTCAATTCCAATAATACTTTTTTCATCGGTAGATTTTTTAGCAAATACCGGTACTCCTAAAGTGGTTTGTAAATTGCGATAATCAGAATTATTTATTTTTGTGGCCGGAACAATAATTAAATGGCCGCCATTTTCCGTTACTTTCGATAATATAGGAATTAAGGCTACGGGAATATCTTCGAGTTCGTTTAAAATAACGGTGTTCGCAGTCGCGATTTTATTGTAATCGAACCCTCCTTTTTGGAAGGATTGAAAGTCGAAATCTTCCGAAGCAAAAATGCGCTTTAAAAAAGCATCTGAACTATTATTAAGGGCAACTACTTTTATTTTTTCACTTTTATCAATACTGAAATATAGTCGATCATCATATGTCAAGCCGCCGTTTTCCAGAAGAATTTTCCCCTTAATTTCTTCTTTGTCCATGCCGATTGCCAGCGGGACTACAATAGTTTTTTCCGTTTTGAATTCGGCTCCGGTTTTAGCAAGTAAATCTTCCCCGTTATACAAAGAAATTGGCACCGGACCTGGATTTTCACCGGTATAAGAAAGTTGGACGGACAATTCGGTTTTATTACTGTTTTTTTTAGAAATAAACACGCTATCAATAGAAACATTATTTGTATTCACGGGATAAACCTGCACAAAATCATAATGGATATTTTCAGAAGGAACCTTTTCAATATTGAAACTGTTCCGCTGAAAATCGGAAATGAGAACCAATTCTTTATAAGAGTCCGGATTCTTGGAAAATTCGCGCTGCGCCTGTAATAAAATAATGTTCAGATTAGGGACCGATGCGGAAAAATCAAGGTGCGATAAATCTTTTTTTAATTCATCTACTGTACTATTTCGAAAAGTTTCATCATTGGTGAGCAGTGTGAATTTTTGATCGGCTGGTAGGTTTTCCAGCAATTCTTGGACCGACCTTTTCAGGAGCGGGCCACGTTTTCCTTCCAATCTCATACTGAATGAATTGTCAAGATAAATAACCGTTTCTTTCTCAATTGAAACTGCCGTTTTACTGGGAAAAAAGGGCTGGGCGAATGCGAAGATAATACACGCCAATGCTAGCAATCTAGCTAAAAGTGTGAGCCATTTTTTTAGTTGGGAACTTTTGCGGGTCTGCAAAACCACTTTTTTTAAAAAAGCGACATTTGTAAATGGGATTTTCTCAAACTTTCGAAGTTGAAAAAGGTGAACAATAATGGGAATAATGAGCGCAATAAGAAAATATAAAAATCCCGGATGTTGAAACTGCATTCCTCTTTGTAAAAGTTTTTCAAATATAGAAAATGAAACCTGAACCGCGCGATTGTAAACCGGAATTTTGAAAAAGATAAAACCTACTTCCTTTTAAGTTTTCAAAACCTGCACATATTTCTTGTTCGAAAATTCGTTTTGAATTCCTTAAGAAAAGATTATCACCAATTTATAATGTCATTTTTGCACTTGTCTTTGAATTTAAGTACATTTCCTAATCTAAAGAAGGGAGGCTTTAACGAAATATTCTTGTTGAAATATCCTTAAAATCATTCAGTTATGTACAATTTACAGAAAGAACAATTTCAGCAACTCGCGAATTTCGACAATTATCCGTGTATTTCTATTTTTATGCCGACCAACCGCGCCGGAAAAGATGTGTTGGGGGAAAAAGACAGAATTCAGTTGAAATCTTTATGGAAAAAAGCTACAGAAAAGCTCGAAACCAAGAATATCGATGCAAAAAAAATCAAGGAATTTAATGCTTCCATAGAAGAAGTATTGAAAGATCATGATTTTTGGAGACATCAACAGGGCGGATTGGTGATTTTTGTGGCCAATGATTTTTTCAAAAAAATTGTGGCACCAATTGATTTTGAACCCCAGGCATTCGTTTCCGATCAATTTTATGTAAAACCCCTTCTGCGCCTACTTGGTTCCAATAATGAATTTTATTTGCTTGCGCTACAAATAGAAAACGTCCGGTTTTTTAAAGCCGATCAACATTCGATCAATGAAATTGAAATAGATGAACTCACGCCATCTCGTTTGGAAGAACGCGTGGGATTTGATTATGAGGCCAGAACCCGAATGCGTCAAAAATTATCCGGAGGTAAGGCCATAATGCAAGGTGACGACGCCGCGAATAAAGATAGGAAAAATGAAATTTTGCGATATTTTAATGCCGTGGATGCTGGTTTGCAAACTTTTTTGCACGATGAGAAAATCCCTTTGGTTGTGGAATGTCAAGATTATTTATTTCCCATTTATAAAGAAGCCAATTCCTATCAATATCTTTACCCGGAAGTAATGTCGGGAAATCCTCAGGATTTTGAAAATATTTTTAAACTTCGCGAAAGTGCGAGCCAATTGCTTGAACCTTATTTCAATAAGGAACAAAAAGATAAAATGGTTCAATATGAAGAACTTGTGCCAGAGCGAAAGTCTGCCGATATTCAAGAAATTCTTCCGGCAATTTTTGAAGGAAGGGTGGACACTTTGTTCCTTATAGAAAATGAAGATATTTGGGGGAATTACAATGAAAATATGGCGTCGGTAGAGGTTGATAAAACAAGAAATTCTGGAAATAGATCTCTTTTAAATCTTGCGGCCGTAAAAACCATTTCACAAAACGGAAGCGTTTACCTCCTGAAATCCGAAGAGATGCCGGTTCGGAATTCTGAAATAGTTGCAATTTTTAGATATTGATGCATGAAAAATAAAATTGTACAAATATATTGGGATGAAACGAAAAATTCAAAAAACAAAAATAAAATTTACTGATAATATAATTTTGAAAAGGTTTTTGTTCCAATCCTTCTTAACCATTTCACTTTTTATATCTTTATACCCTTAAATAGTATGATTATATGGAAAATCTGCTGGTGGCGGAAAACATTACAAAATCATTCGGGAATTTCACGGCACTGGACAACGTAACGATCCATATTCCGCAAGGCAGTATTTTTGGGCTGCTAGGACCGAATGGCGCCGGAAAAACTACACTCATTCGCATTATCAATCAGATAAGCTTACCGGATAAAGGACGAATTTTGCTCGATGGAAAACCTTTGAAACCCAATGACATTCAGCATATTGGCTATATGCCCGAAGAACGCGGGCTGTACAAATCCATGAAAGTCGGGGAACAAGCTTTATACTTGGCCCAACTGAAGGGATTGTCCAAAGCCGATGCGAAATCACGATTGAAATATTGGTTTGAAAAACTGCATATCGAATCTTGGTGGAACAAAAAAATCGAAGAACTTTCCAAAGGTATGGCACAAAAAGTTCAATTTGTGGTCACCGTATTGCACCAACCGAAATTACTCATTTTCGATGAACCATTTAGCGGTTTTGATCCCGTAAACGCTGCAATCATCAAAGACGAAATACTACAATTGCGCGATGAAGGTGCAACGATTCTTTTTTCTACCCACAGAATGGAAAGTGTGGAAGAACTATGTGAATATATCGCCTTGTTGGACCGTTCAAAGAAAATCCTTGAAGGCAAAGTTGGCGATATTAAACGAAAATATAAAACGGACACCTTTCAAGTTGGACTTGAAGTTGGCAATGAAATAATGGCGCGTGAAAAACTGAAATCACTTTTCACCATTTCCGACACCAATTTCAACAGCATTCATAACGATCTGAAACTGAACATTCAACTCAATCCCAGCAATTCAGCAAATGATCTTTTGTCGCTGCTAACAAATCTTGGAACCGTAAACCATTTTGTGGAATTAGTTCCTTCCGTAAATGAAATTTTCATCAAATCCGTTACCCGAAATGCGCAACCTTAAACTAATTATAAAAAGGGAATATATAGCGAAAGTTCGAAACAAAACTTTCATTGTTATGACTTTCCTCAGCCCCTTGATAATGGTCGGGATGATAGCGTTGATCGCCTATTTAAGCATATTGAGCGATGAAGGGCAACAGACTATTGCAGTGCACGACCCAGGAAAAAACGTGGTTGATCTATTGCGTTCCGATGAAAACACGAAATTTATTGACTATTCCATGTTTTCCGTGCAAGCCGCGAAAGATTCAGTGGTCGCCAATGAATATGACGGCCTGCTTTCAGTTCCTGTTTCTTATGGAAAAGATATAATGTCTTCCAACAATATAGTATTTTTTTCTGATAATTCTCCAGATAATTCTTTATTAGAACAACTTGAAACTACAATTTCCAATAAAATCACGAATGATCGCTTATTAGCCAGCGGCGTGGATTTGAAGAAAATCAGCGATGCGAAAACGAACGTAACCATTAAAATAGAAAATTTTTCCGGTCAGACAACATCAAAAATTTCCTTGTATATAAAGATGTTTTTTGGTGGTGCAATGGGTTATTTACTGATGATGTTCATCATTATTTACGGGAACATGGTTATGCGCAGTGTCATCGAAGAGAAAACGAACCGGATTGTGGAGATAATTATTTCTTCGGTTAAACCCATTCAATTAATGTTGGGAAAAATTATTGGCACCAGTTTGGCCGGAATTACCCAGTTTCTGATTTGGGTGATTTTGGGCGGAATTCTAATGTTCCTGCTTTCGTTTTTCCTTGGCATAAATATGCAGGAAATGCCAGGAGCCCAGCAACAAGCAATGCAAACTGTTTCAGAAAACGGATTGCAGCAACTTTTTACTGAAATCGCACAAATTCCATTGTTTCAATTGGTCATATATTTTATTGTTTATTTCTTGGGCGGGTATTTTCTGTACAGCAGTATTTATGCGGCCATTGGAGCCGCAGTCGATAATGAAACAGATACACAGCAATTCATGTTGCCCGTAATTTTGCCGCTAATGTTGGGCATTTATGTTGGTTTTTTTGCGGTAATTGAAAATCCTCATGGAACCATTGCCACCATATTTTCCATGATTCCGCTAACATCCCCCGTGGTAATGTTGATGCGCGTTCCTTTTGGTGTTCCTTGGTGGGAAATAATGATTTCGATTGCAATTCTGCTGCTGAGCATTATGGCAACGGTTTGGTTATCAGCTAAAATTTATCGGGTTGGGGTTTTAATGTATGGAAAAAAACCCACCTATAAAGAACTTTACAAATGGTTGCGCTACTAATTTTTGATGTTTTAATGTTAAATTAATTAAAATCGAAAAATAGATGCTATAAATTTTTCCTATTTTTCGGAAGAAATACAGCATCTTTAAGACCATGGGGAATAACGGGTATAGGCTATTCTTTTTATTTTTTATTTTGGGAACAATGTTCGCACAGGCACAAGAATCCGATTTGTCCACCAAACTTGAATATGACTATTTTCCCCAGGAAAGTTCCGATAATTCATTTCGAAGGTTTCGTTTTCGTATGAATTATCCCTTCAAATTAGCAGATAGGACGTATTTGATTCCTGGTGTGGAATACAGAAATGTGGAATTGAAATTTGCGGATAATGTAGCGTTCCCTGTAGAAGATTTGGAGCGATTTCAATCATTTGCCCTACGGCTGACATACACTTTTGGTTTAAAAAATGATTGGCGTTTCGCCGCTCGGGGCGGAATTATGCTTGGCTCAAATTTTGCCGGATCGAGCATTATTGCTGACGATATGATTTATACCGGAGGGGTTTATTTCATTAAAGACAGAAGCAAAGAAGAGGTGGACCTCCCCTGGCGAATTATTTTTGGAATCCGCTATTCAACTAAATCGGGACGGCCTTTTCCCTTGCCAATCGTAAATTATTTTAAAACCATTAATGAAAATTGGGAATATACATTGGGCGTACCGAGCACAAAACTGACTCATTATTTAAATAAAAAGAATGCCGTGGTTGCTTTTGCCACTTTGGACGGATTTTATGCCAATATACAAAAACCAATCCCTATCAGTTTAGATCCGAACGCTAAAAATGCGAGTGATATAACCATGACAGTGGTTTTGGGCGGTTTGGGATATGAACATTATTTTACCGATCATTTTTTAATTTTCGGCTATGCCGGTTATACAATTTATAACGATATCCGCTTAAGAAATGATGACAAGGACGATATTTATACCATCAACGATAAAAATTCGTTTTATGGACGTATTGGATTAGAATTTAAATTATAGAAATGTCAAAAATATTAATTATTGAAGATGAAGCGGCCATTAGGCGCGTTTTGGTGAAAATACTTTCCGAGGAAAACGACGCCTATATACTTGATGAGGCCGAAGATGGATTGAAAGGAACCACAAAAATTAAAAATGAAGATTATGATCTGGTTCTGTGCGATATAAAAATGCCGAAAATGGACGGCATGGAAGTTCTTCAGGCCATAAAAAAAATAAAACCCGAAATTCCCATGGTCATGATTTCCGGCCACGGTGATCTTGAAACCGCGGTTAAGGCAATGCGTTTGGGCGCGTTCGACTATATTTCCAAACCACCAGATTTGAACCGATTATTGAATACTGTCCGCATTGCTTTGGATAGAAAAGAATTAGTGGTACAAAATACAATGCTCAAAAAGAAGGTGGAGAAAGACCACCAAATGATCGGTGAATCCAAAGTTTTGGATGAGATAAAGGAAATGATAGAAAAGGTGGCGCCAACCGATGCACGCGTTTTGATTACCGGAAATAATGGTACAGGGAAAGAATTGGTTGCCCATTGGATCCACGAAAAAAGCGAACGTTCCAAAGGTCCGATGATTGAGGTGAACTGTGCGGCAATTCCTTCTGAACTAATAGAAAGCGAACTTTTTGGCCATGTAAAAGGTGCTTTTACTTCCGCGAACAAAGACCGAGCTGGAAAATTCGAAACGGCCAATGGCGGGACTCTTTTTCTTGATGAAGTAGGCGATATGAGCCTTTCCGCACAAGCAAAAGTTTTGCGAGCGTTGCAGGAAAAGAAAATTTCCAGGGTGGGGAGCGACAAAGATATTAGCGTGGATGTCCGGGTAATCGCTGCTACCAATAAAGATTTGAAAGCCGAAATAGAAGTTAAAAATTTTAGGGAAGACTTGTACCACCGTCTTGCCGTAATTTTGATCAAAGTGCCTCCATTGAATGAACGACGAGATGACATTCCGCTTTTAGTGGAATATTTTTCAAAAAAAATAGCAGAAGAACAAGGCACAAATCCTAAAACCTTTACAAAACCCGCCCTAAAACTTCTCCGTGAATATGATTGGACGGGCAATATTCGGGAGCTGAGAAATGTTGTGGAACGTTTGATTATCTTGGGAAGTAAAGAAATAGGGGAGAAGGACGTGAAATTGTTCGCCAGTAAATAAATAAAAACTCCTGCAAGGTTTCGAAAACCTTGTAGGTATAAATTGAAATATCCTTTGCACCCTTCTTAAAGGATTTTGTGATTTAAACATTTATTTCTAATGAGTTATCTTTGTAAATTCGTTTTATTTTTAGTGTTTGGTGTTTTTATCTGTAAAAATTCAACGGCGCAAACACCCTCCTTTGATTTCGGCCCCGGTGCCGTGGTCAGCGTGGGTTTTCAAGAAGAATGGGCCCTTGATGTTCGCGCCCAATATGGTTCTGGCAAAAAATGGACTTATTTGGCTGAATACAACTTGTTTTTCAGAAGAGATGTTACCGCCCAAAATACCGAAACTTTCGGTGAAATTGCTTTAACCGCAAATTACGAATTGTTTAAAATTAGCGGAATTTCCTTTTCTGGTGGTATAGGTTATACCGTGAACAGTTTCAATATGAACGAACGCGATCCAGACACTTCCAATTTATTTTTTGAAAGTGGAAGATATAATCATGGAGCTCAATTGAAATTCTTGGGAATATTGCCGTTAGGTGATAGGATCAAACTATTTTCAGATTTGAATTTGAAAAGTTTTGGCCGGCGTTACGATACGTTTTCGTTCGGATTACTTTACAGCATTCAGGTTGGTCCATCGGAAGAAGGCGGAATATAGCGCATAAACCACATTGTATTTCCATCTGGGCGATTCCAAGTATGAAAAAGCTCGAAGCCGAATTTCTGATAAACAATCACGTTTCGTTTGGTTCGGGTTTCGGCATATAGCGGCAGATTGGATTCCTTGGAAAGCCGAAGAAATTCATCTTTCATTTCTTTGCCAACTTGGGTGTCGGCCCCGCGGTGATCTGGAACAATTCCCCAAAACCAGCAATATAAATAATCGCCAGATTTTGGACGTTGTGCCTTGATATATTTCTGATTTTTAAGAATACGAAGGGCATTTTTAATCCCGGTTACATTAAAAAGGAGACCAATTTCTTCAACAATCTCATTCAAAAAGCTACTGTCTTTTCTATTGGTGCGGAACAAAATAGCAATTCCTTTTTGATTCTCCGAAAGTACCAAACCATTTTTCTTTATGCCCTTTTCAACCATATACCGGGCCAAATAGCGAAAACGTTTATCGCGGTCACCGCCGTTTTTCACAATTTCTTCCGCCGAGGGCGTCTCTTTGAGTATCTCAGCCACATGACCGATTATTTCTTCTTTTTGCACTCGAATTCAGATTATATTGCGAAGATAAGGAAACTTTCCAGTTCGACGGAACAATTAATTTTTTGGAATGGTATTTTCTTTCATTAACAAACATTTAGGGTCGCTTTTTTTCGTGATGTCCAGTTTGCAATTATCTTTGTTTTAATCAATTATACAGAAATATGCCGTTAAAAGGAGCAATTATCAAAAGTTTGATCGGGTTTAGGGAAACCATGGTTCCAACCCCGAAACATATTGAAGCACAAAATGAGGTTTTGAAATTTTTGTTGGAAAAAGCAAAAGACACTGCTTTCGGGAAATTTTATCAATTCGAAACTTTGTTGAAAAGTGAAAACATGCAGCGCGATTTTGCAGAAACCGTTCCTTTTTTCGATTATAATAAAATCACCGATAATTGGTGGTGCCAAACCCGGAAAGGTGCGGTGGATATCACGTGGCCCGGTAGTCCTTCCTATTTTGCCTTGAGCTCTGGAACCACTGGGAAAACCAGTAAACGTATTCCCGTAACCGATGAAATGATCGATGCAATCCGCATCGCTGGAATAAAACAAGTCGGGGCACTTTCCAATTTCGATTTGCCTTCCGAATTTTTTGAAAAGGAAATAATGATGCTCGGGAGTTCAACTAATTTACAAAAAACCGAAGATCATCTGGAAGGTGAAATCAGTGGAATCAGTGCCAGTAACATTCCATTTTGGTTTGAGAATTATTACAAACCGGGAAAAGAAATTGCGAAAATTGACAATTGGGACGATCGCGTTCAGCATATTGCTGAAAATGCCAAAAATTGGGATATTGGCGCTTTGAGCGGAATTCCGTCTTGGATGGAACTGATGTTGAAAAAAGTCATCAACTATCATAAGGTGCAGAATATTCATGAAATCTGGCCTAATTTACACCTCTATGCTTCTGGTGGCGTGGCATTTCAACCTTATGAAAAAAGTTTTATGTCCTTAATGGGGAAACCGATTACTGTTATTGATACCTATTTGGCTTCAGAAGGGTTTATGGCTTTTCAAAACAGGCCCAGCACAAATTCCATGCAATTGATTACCGATAATGGAATTTATTTTGAATTTGTACCATTTTTGCCGGAATACATCCGAGCCGACGGTTCCTTGGTCGAAAATGCACCTTCCATAAGCTTGGCAGAAGTTGAATCTGGAAAGGAATATGTTCTATTGATTAGCACGGTTTCAGGAGCTTGGCGATATTTAATTGGTGATACCATTGAATTTACAGACACTGAAAAAGCAGAAATTAAAATTACGGGCCGGACTAAATTTTTCCTCAACGTGGTGGGCGAGCAACTTTCGGTGAACAAAATGAACGATGCGATACAAGAATTGGAAAATGAGTTGGAAACCGAAATTCATGAATTTACGCTTTCTGCGGTTAAAACTGATGACGTATTTTATCACAAATGGTATTTGGGAATGAACGGCCCCACCGAAACGGACGAAAATCAGATTGCGGCAATTTTGGATGAATTTCTAAAAACGGCGAATAAGAATTATAAAGTGGCGCGTTCAAAAGGATTGGAAGGCGTAAAAGTGAAAGTTGTTCCCACTGAAATATTTTATGAATGGAGCGCTTTTAACAAGAAGAAAGGCGGACAAGTGAAAATGGAAAAAGTCATGAATACTGAAAAATTTGCCGAGTGGGAAGATTTCGTAAATAACAGGTTGAATTAATGGATATTGAAACCAGATCACGGTTCTCCGAATACTGATTACTATTTACCGAAAGCCAAGTCCTCCACTTCTTCTTCCAAATTTTTATTTTTCGAATTGACAATTTCCATGATTTCTTCTGGGGACAAATAAAGTTTCGCAATCCTGGCTTTGTATTTCGAAGAGATGTGGACATTGCTCAAAATAAAATCTTTTGTTGCCAAGATATATTCAGACATTCCATGATGAACGGCGATAGTATCGGCAGTGCGTTCCACTTCTTTGAGGTGCGCTTTTGAAAATAAATATTTCAGCCCGAAAATTATCATGCCAATTGTGGAACGTTCCCTATAATCAATCACATGACCCAATTCATGACCAAACCAGCCGATCAAAACCTCACTTTCGACATTTTCTATATCGAATTCTTTGTTCTCAATATGGAATTTTTCGCTGATCAGAATTTTGTAACCCCGCTTTTTCCTTCCCTTGAAAATGGTAGAAAATTCTGGTTGTGCCTGCATGGTCGATTTTTTGATCTGTTTTTTGAATTTGAATTCGATGGGTGTGTTTTTCAATTCAGGATAAAAAGAAAGCGCCTTAAACACTTCTTTTTTAATACTTTTTGGAATTACCTTGTGCGTAAACTTTAATTTCTGCATTGAGTTATTTAATTAATTGAAACAAGAAATACATGCGGATTATCTTGGTTTAAATTGTCTCTTTTGCTATTCCGGGAAGTCTATTTCATTGGGATATTACACCATCCTTTAAAGGTACAATTCTTTTTAAAGTAAACATAAATCGTTCCAAAGCGATTCGTTTCAACAAACTATCTTTGCCGGCGATGAACCTTTCAAAATATACGAGCGAATTTAGAACCAATCTCAGCTTGGCCTTTCCGGTTATGTTGGGCGAATTGGGACACGTAATTGTGGGTTTGGCCGACAATATTATGGTAGGACAATTGGGTGCCGCACAACTTGCAGCAGTTTCATTGGGCAATAGCTTGGTTTTTATCGCTATGTCCGTTGGCATCGGATTTAGTTTTGCCATTACTCCGCTCATCGCAGAGGCCGATGGCGCTTCAAATATTGAAAAAGGTCGATCGGTTTTTCAACACGGAATTGTGCTTTGCGCCGTGGCGGGATTTCTACTTTACATTTTTTTACTAGTTGCGAAACCCGTACTTTATTATTTGGACCAACCGCCAGAGGTAGTGGAACTTGCAATTCCTTATTTGGAAATCGTCGCTTTTTCCATGATCCCATTGCTCATTTTTCAAGGGTTCAAGCAATTTGCCGATGGTTTATCGCAAACCAAATATGGGATGTATGCTATTGTTTTAGCGAATGCTGTGAATATTTTGTTCAATTATTTCCTGATATATGGAATTTGGATTTTTCCGAGGTTAGAAGTCGAAGGAGCGGCCTTGGGAACATTGATTTCACGGTTTTTTATGTTGGTGTTCATGTTTATGATTCTCAAATCGAAACAGAAATTCCAACCCTATTTTGTCTGGTTTAAAGGAAAATTCAGTAAAATCACTTTCCGCCGGTTGGCCAGTTTGGGATTTCCGACAGCGATGCAAATGTTGTTCGAGGTAGGACTTTTTACATCTTCCGTCTTTTTGGCCGGAACTTTGGGAACGAATTCGCAAGCTGCAAATCAGATTGCACTGAACCTCGCTTCCATGACCTATATGATTGCGGTAGGACTTGGTGTGACGGCTACAATCCGGGTTGGGAATCAGAAAGGATTGAGAAATTTTCATGAATTGAAACGGATTGCCCGATCTAATTTCTTGCTGGTCTTTTTGATAGAAACTGTTTTTGCCATCGGATTTATTCTTTTGAAAGATTTTCTCCCAACAATTTATATCGATAACCAAGAAGTGTTACTTTTGGCTTCCCAGTTATTGATTATTGCGGCATTATTCCAGCTGAGTGATGGGATGCAAGTAACAATTTTAGGGGCTCTACGCGGATTGCAAGATGTGAAAATTCCAACACTTATTTGTTTTCTATCTTACTGGGCCATTGGTTTTCCGTTATCTTTCTTCCTTGGAAAATCGGATGTGTTCGGGAGTTTTGGGATTTGGATCGGACTTTTCGCGGGCTTATCAGCTTCCGCCATAATGTTGTATTTTCGTTTTGATTTTTTAAGTAAGAAATTAATCCATAAAAGTGAAAGAACTTCACTCAAAAAAAATAACACCTATGGAATTTCCTAAATTTTTATTGGGCGACAACACCGATTTCCCAGAAGCAGTTTTTGTCATACATACTGAATATCCTCGATTTATAATTAATTTGGCAAATGATGAAGTCGAATGGCTGGAAGATTTTGATGCCAGCGATGAAAAGGAATTGGCCACTGAAGCCGAATCTTTAATTGAAGCCGCTACCGAATTTTATGATCGGGAGATTGCCCGATACGAGAAATAAATGGAAAAATTGATTCAATATGATCAGGAACTGTTTCTGTTCCTGAATAATTTAGGAAATGAAAACTGGGACTGGTTTTGGGTCTTTCTGAGCCATAAATTCACGGCAGTTCCGCTATATGTTTTTCTGCTGTTTTTGATTTATCGAAAATTCGGTTGGAAAGGAACGTTGATTACGGTGGTGCTGGTCGCAGGTTTGATCACATGCACAGATCAACTGGCGAATGTGTTCAAACACGTATTTGAACGTTTGCGACCTTGCCGTGAAGATTTCATAAAAGACGCACGTTACTTGGATGATTATTGCGGGAAATACGGATTTTTCTCAGCTCATGCTGCAAGTACCATGGCCGCGGCATTTTATGTCGGTTTCATTTTGAAACCTTTTTATAAATGGGTTTTTCCTTTTATGATTGTTTGGGCACTATTTGTCAGTTACAGCCGAATTTATATCGGAGTGCATTATCCTGGTGATGTTTTAGTCGGAATGATTATCGGTGGTTTGTTCGGTTTCGGATTCTATAAACTGCAAAATTGGATGGTGAAGAAATTTTTGTCCGGAAAACTATGATTTCATTCAAATAAATCCGTATTCTTAAAAGATCAAGATTACTTTATCACCAATTTTTCAATATGTTTTTCTGAACTATGGATTATTTCAATTAAATATTTCCCCGTAGGCAAAAACGAAAGATCGATAGGTTGGTTGGAAATGATTTTTGAGTTTCTATAGATCGTTTTACCGCTCAAGCTGTATATTTTAAGAGAAAAAGTTTTGTCTGAAAGCCCTTTGATGAAAACTTTTCCTTGCGAAGGATTTGGATAAACCAGCAATGATGAACTTTGAATTTCGTGAGTTGCCATATTGTTGGTGTTGAGATGGTAAGCCAACGTGCTGTTCGTTCCGGACCACACGTAATCTTTTGAACCATTATTATCAATATCGACAAGAGCAAGTTCATCCATATATAAATTGTCGTCTTGAAAGATTGAAATCTCGGTTGTGAACGTATGATTGGCATCGTTCAAAAAAATGGAAATATGATGGAAATAACTGGCATAAATATCTTCCAATCCGTCGTTGTTGTAATCTATGGAAACAAATGAATGAAGGGATGGATCAATTGCCAAACTTGCTTCGAAACTCATTGCGCCTTGATTATTATCGTACATTTTTTTTCTTCGGCCGAGTTTTGCATCAACACATCCATATCACCATCAGCATCCATATCAAAAGGCTCCACAAGAAAGCCTATTTCATTTATGTCGGAATAATAATGCGGCGTGAATTCCCCCGTTCCGGAATTAATATAAATTACCAATCCTGCTGTTTCCGCACAAACTAAATCAGGATTTCCGTCCGAATTGAAATCGGCGGTTTCCAAATCAAGGCATTCCAATACTTCTGGGGAGGTGGAAGTGGTGAGAATATGTTCTTTGGTGAAATTCCCGGTGCCGTCGTTTCTATAATAATCAATGGAATGCTGCCCGATGATCACAAAATCATCACTGTCATTATTGTCGAAATCGGTAACTTCAACATCGTTCAAAGCACTGGAAATATTTGAATCGACCACTACCGGCGTCGAAAACGAACCATTGTCGTTCAAATATAGTAGAGCCTCGAAATCGATGCCGCCAATCAAAAGAATATCCACCCAACCGTCTTTATTGAAATCTCCCGTTGCCACACCTTCTGAAAATGGAACCACTTCAATAAGTTGAAAGGAAGAAAAATTGGCGCCGTCAATATTTAAATAATAGCCCACTTTTCCATTGCTTCCGGTGAAAGAAGCAAAGAAGCAATGATGTCATTAAAACCATTGTGATCCAAATCTGCCGAAACAATTCTGGAAATTCCTGTGGATTCGGAACTATTATCAATAATTTCCTGTGGTCCAATTTGTGCGTTTCCAGTTAGTGGAATTATAAAAATCAGGAAAGAAAGCAGAAGTAAGTAATTCATAAGAATGTATTTTGTTGACATGATTGTAATATTTTAAATAGTGAACTTATTGATCTTGAGAATTGTCATTTATTTCTAAGAGATATTTCGCTGCCAAAAACGCTGTGGTTTCCTTTTTTTCAACTGCCTTTAATTGTTTTTCAAGCTCTTTTTTCACTATAGGATTATGATAAAAATTATTTTTCAATTGTTCCTCAATAGTCTGCAAAACCCAAAATTTGTTCTGCTCATTCCGATTTTTCTCAAAATAACCATTTGCCTTGGTTTCGCTTTGAAAGGTCTCGATCATTTCCCAAATTTCAGTGATCCCCGTGTTTTTTAATGCACTGCAAAGACTCACTTTTGGATGCCAACCACTTTTTTTGGGTGGATATAAATGTAATGCCCTCCAAAATTCTGTCTTCGCATGTTTCGCTGCTTTTTGGTTTTCGCCATCGGCTTTGTTGATAACGATTGCATCTGCCATTTCCATAATGCCGCGTTTTATTCCTTGTAGTTCATCTCCGGCACCGGCTAATTTAAGCAATAAAAAGAAATCGGTCATGCCGTGAACGGCGGTTTCACTTTGTCCAACACCAACGGTTTCTATTAATACAACCTCAAATCCGGCTGCTTCGCACAGCATAATACTTTCCCTGGTTTTGCGCGAAACCCCACCCAAAGAACCACCGGAGGGCGAGGGACGGATGAATGCGTTTTCTTGCTTCACCAATTCTTCCATTCGGGTTTTGTCTCCCAAAATACTTCCTTTGGAAATAGAACTGGTTGGATCCACGGCCAGCACCGCTACTTTTTTCCCCAAATTTACCAAATAATTCCCGAAAGTTTCGATGAAGGTACTTTTCCCCACGCCGGGAACTCCGGTAATCCCAATGCGTAGTGAATTGCCATAATAAGGGAGGCAGACCGCGAGCAATTCTTCCACATTCTGTTGATGTTTCAGACTATTGCTTTCTACCATAGTAATTCCTTGGCTCAAAGCGGTTTTGTTTCCTTTCAGTATTTCTTTTGCCAAGGATTTCCCTGAAACTTTCCGGTTTCGAAAATTCTTTATTTTTTGAATTCCTGAAAAGTTCAAATGGTCAGAATTCATTTTCCTTTTGTTTGATCCGTTATTTTTAGTATGCTCTTTCAAATTCAAAACTTTTACACAAATTTATACAATCGATCTTTGAAAGCCTATCAAACTTTGGTATATTGGGGCATTCATTTAAATTATAACCAAAATAGAATAGTATGAAAACCATAAACACTGCAATAGCTACGACTGTCGGCGGGCGGGCGGGTAAAGTAACCTCCGAAGATGGAAAAATTGATATGAAACTGAGCGTTCCCAAAAGCATGGGTGGCGACGGTGGTCCAGGCACCAATCCTGAAGAATTATTTGCTTCGGCTTATTCCGCCTGCTATGGAAGTGCTTTACAGGCTTGTGCGGAGAAAATGAAAGTTGATATTGGTAATTTTAGCGTAACAGCAACCATTAAATTGGGAAAAGACAAAGAAGGCGACCTTAATTTATCTGCAATATTGGACTCTTATTTGCCCGGCGTGGACATTGAAACAGGCGAAGATCTTGTGAACCAAGCACATGAAATGTGCCCTTTTTCTCGTGCCACCCGCGACAACATTAAAGTTACTTTGAATTTGTTGTTGGAGGAATAAAAAAGTTGGCAGTGTTCAGTTGCAGTTGGCAGTTAATTGACTGTGGACAATGCAACTGAACACTGAACACTGATCACTGATCACTGATCACTGATCACTTTTTTCTTTGAAGGGAACTGGAACCACTATATTTTCCCATGCAAGAAACATGTGGTTTAACTCTTCCCCAGCTTCAAAATAGATGGTGAACTGCTCAATGGTTTTATAATTTTTGAGAACGGGGACTTCTATTTTCAATACGTCAAATTCTGGTTTTCGGGAAGGTTTTCCGTCTAAATCTATTCCCCAAGTATACATTTCTGAATTGAAAATAACTTCCCACGATTGCTTTTTTGGAATAGTCCATAAACTATATTTTCCTGCTTTCAACAAAGATCCATCGATATCAATATCTAAATTTGTTTCAAAAGTGCTTGCTTCGTTCGCACCAGTTCGCCATACTTGATCGTAAGGCACCAATTCCCCAAAAATCTGTCGGTCTTTTTTATAAGGACGATTGTAAAAAACTTCAATTTTTAAATCATCATTCTGAAATTGCAGGCTTTCCTCGGGACTATAAGACTTGGTCCAACGGTTTAGAAAAATGAACGCAAAGACTGCGATGAGAAGCAAAATTCCAAAGCCAATAAGAAACCATTTTACTTTTTTGTTCATCGGTTGAAAAATTTGAGAATAAAAGTAAGCTTTTAAAATGATTCCAAAAAAATAAAAATAAGGACATTTTGGCAACAATGAAGATTTTTGTTCGGTCTTTATGACAAAACCAGCAAATTTATACCTGTGTTTCCAAACGAGCTCATCGAAGAATGTTGTGAAAATGATAGTAAGGCACAGCTTGCGCTATACAAAAAATATTACAATGAATGTATTTTGTGTTTTTCGATTTTTGAAAGATTCATTTGAAGCGGAAGAGACGATTCAAGAAATGGTTATAATGACTTTTCCAAACTGGACCAATATTCGGGTGATGTTAAGTTTGAAGAATTAATATCGATTTAAAAATATTTTTATTAATTTTTTTATGATATACTTTTTTTTTATACCTTGCACTTTCAAAACCAATTGTCATGAATAATTTTAATATATCCGTACTTACTTTTTTTCTTTTTTCATCACTAACATTGTGGCTGCCCAAACAACAATTGACTGTATTGTTGAGAATGCACCTATTACATTAATTAAAACCACGAATGATTGCATACCTGATCCTAATTATAGCTATTCTATTGATCCTAATGATTTAGCTGTCTTTCCACCGGTAACCATTAAACTTTTTTTCTGGGGATTGCAAAAAACCGATGGAACCGTAACCATTACTCCCGGAGAAATACAAGAAGTATATCAAATATTAAATGATGCTTATGCGGACTCAAATATTTGTTTTGTAATGGAAGGAGAGGGGTATGACTATATTGTGGACGATGCTATGTATAACCCACTTCCGACATATACCACATTAACCAATTATATCAATTTACATAATTTAAAGGAAGATGCTATCAACATTTATGTGCCTAAACATCTATGGCGATCTAATGGCGGTGATACAAGAGGGATTGCATCTCCTTCTGCTCATCGAGTATATTTTCGAGAAGATGTATTTCCTGAAAATACAGGTATTTTGATACATGAAATTGGTCATGTACTTGGTTTAGCACATACTTGGAATGGTTATAATAGTTCTAGTTTTTGCGAAACTGTAACTCGTGATCCTAATGATTCTGATTATAACGCTAATTGTGCTGGGGATAATGTAACAGATACCAATGCCATGCCGAAATTTGCCCCATATGATAATAATCACCCCATCGATACAAATTGTAATTACACGGGAACAGGGACAGATTGTTATGGTACGCCCTATACCATTACACAAGCCGATGTTAAAAATTATATGGGTTATTCAAGACAGGATTGTCGGCAGGTGTTTACAACAGGACAGAAAATACGTGTGCGGGAAAGCTTGGTTCATCCTGAACCCTTTTACCCGGGTGGGCCTGATTATTCCAATATCATTGAATCAAACCCAACAACAGATTTAGTAATTTACGATTCTGTAGATGATTCGGGATTAGAACCCAATAACATTACCGATGTTATTTGGAACAGTACTGATATATGGGTGCGGAACCAAGCCGATGGATATGTAATACAACAACATCAAGATTTACATTATGATGGTACTCCAACTCCTGTGTATGTTTATGTGAGAGTAACCAATAAAAGCTGTGTGCCTTTTTCTGGGAACGGCCTTCTAAAACTTTATTGGGCGAAGGGCGGCCTTACACAAAGTTGGCCCACTGTTTGGACAGGATCAAGCTCTAACGGACTGCCAACTGGGGACGATATAGGCACACAAACCATCCCGGCAATTGACCCGGGAGAATCTACCATTTTTGAATTTTCCTGGCTTCCCTACAATCCGGATGTATATGAAAATGCAGGCTTTTTGAAACCATGGATGTTTTGCTTTTTGGCACGTATAGAATCCAATGAAGATCCAATGAGTTATCTCGAAGGTTCCAATGCCGCAGAAAATACGCGCTACAATAACAATATTGCCTATAAAAATACAACAATAATAAATACTTCTGAAAAACCCTTTTTGGGAAGTGTTTTTGCAGGGAATTTAGGAAACAATACTTCAATAACTGCAGATATTCGTTTTTTTACCACAACCCCAGAAAATGATAGAATTTGGAAGGATGCCGAAGTAGGAGTGAGATTAGATGATTCGTTATGGAATCATTGGCAACAAAATGGAGGAAGTGCTATAAATATCCGAATAATTAGCGAAGAAGAACATTTAATTCGGCTTACGGGCAACAATGCACGTTTGACAGACATTCATTTTGGTGCAAATGAATGGGGAATCCTCACTTTAGGCACTAATTTTTTAATTGATGAAGTGGATATGCAAGAGAACTATTCATTGCATGTCGAACAGCTTTTAAGCAATTCTCAGGAAGTCACAGGAGGCTTTACCTATCAATTTCAACGAGACAATGGCCGACAAGATTTTCAGGCACATGCTTCTTCTGATTTTCAAGATAATATACTTAGTCTAACTGCAGATAATATCAATGAGATAGCTGTTTACAATTGGTACGATGCCAACGACAATTTAGTACATACCGGTAAAGACTATATTCTGTTCAATACTATTTCGGATTCTTATCAATTGGAAATAATAGCTGATGCAGATGGACATAAAGATTATTATAATTTCAATGTCGATGAACTTAGAAAAATACAAAGTATAAGCCCTAATCCTGCCTCAACAGAAATTGAGGTGCATTACTTTGCTTTGGGTTGCAGCTTGGCCCATCTCAGGATTACATCGATAGCTACTGGAAATCATTATAACTTTATAATAGATGCGGAGCAAACAACCCATCTTATCAATTTAAGTACATACTCAACAGGAATGTATATTGTTTCATTAGTATGCGAGAGCAATATCATTGACTCAAAAAATTTAATTATTGAATAACCCTGAAAAAACAATCATGAAAACTTATATTATTCCCCTATTGTTTTTTGTGCACATTATAAACAGCCATGCCCAAACCACAGCCATTCCCGATCCCAATTTTGAACAGGCCTTGATAGATTTGGAGATTGACAGCGACACCACTGTGAACGGCCAGGTTTTGACGGAAGATATTGCCAATGTGCAGGTATTGGATATTTCTGGGCGTGGCTTCAGTGATTTAACTGGGATAGAAGATTTTTTGGCATTAAAAGTACTGAATTTCTCTCGCACCTTGCTGAACAATGGTTCTCCTGTTATCTTGGATTTATCGCAAGTAAACAGCTTGGAGGAATTGTACATGAACAGTGATTTAGATAACATTACTTCAAATGTGAATTATGTCAATTTAAGCAACAACCCGAACCTTAAAAAAATAGAGATCAAGGACAACTGGTCGTTAGAAAAGATCAATTTACAGGGCGGTGATTTAAATATCACCAATTTAGTTATAGACCTCTCGGGTTCTTTTGCGTGTATTCAAGTCACCAATGCTAACGATGCACAAAACGGGCAGGGGATTTATGCTACCTGGAATGTGTGTTGTAGTACCTTTTCAGAAGATTGCAACCTAAGTACGGCGGTTTTTGCAAAAAACAACATCCACCTTTACCCCAATCCAACAACAGAGCTGTTCCAGTTAAACACTCAACAAGATATAGAAACGATCAATATCTACGACCTGCACGGCAAATTAATAAAAAGCTATGCCCAACCCCATGAAAATTATTCGGTGGCCGATATTGCCAAAGGTATATATTTGATTGAAATACAAACTTTTGGCAACCAAAAACAACTCCTGAAATTTATTAAAAATTAAACGAATTTCACCGAAGTGACCCTTAAAGAATGATGACTTTTGAAAATGATTTACTGAACGATATATTTACTGAGATGCGGAAAAATTCTTCCTTTCAAAGCGCGAAACCGTAACAAATGTTTTTCAATTTTGTTCCTGAATTCTTCGTGACTGTTCAGGAAATAGGTTTCACACTGAAGATCTTCACATTCGTTCATGCCTTCCAACTTGTTGCTGAATTCCAATATTTCCCCAAGACAGGCTTTGTTGGTTTCATGAATTGTTTTCAGTTGGTCAAGCAGATCTAGACTTTTTTTCTTGGTATCTGGGTTTTCGTTGCACTGAGGTGAGTTCAATAATTTGTTGAAAAAATGAATTTCTTTTTCCGCAAATTCAATAGAGGCTTCCCAGTTTTCAACATCACTTTCCAATTTCATTATCTGAATATCTTCTTCCCTATAGTGATCTTTGATTCCATTTTTCATGACGTGATTATTTTGGTGTTTCTATTTTCTCCTGTGTCACATTTACTATTTTTATGATGTTTAAACCCGAAGGAAATTGCCAGCTTACCTCATCATCTTTCGCATAACCGATCAAAGCAGAGCCCATGGGTGCCAGAATTGAGATTTTGTTTTTCTGAACATCGCTTTGGTCTGGAAGTACCAATTGATAACTTTTTTCAGGGCCGAAAGGGGTTTGTATGCTAACAACAGATCCAAACCGAACAACATCATCTGGTATATCTTTTTCAGCCACGATTTTGGCGGACTTCAATTCTTCGCTCAATTTTGAAATGGAAGCCCGGTAAGAACTATCCTTGTAATATTTAGACATGGCAAGTATTCTTTTCAGAAGATCGTATTCCTTCTTTTCCAATATTAATCCACCGTATTTTATATTCATGATTTTTTGGGCCAAAAGCGGCGTGTTGCAATAAAAGGGCATTATCCTTGGATAATGCCCTATTGAAATAGTTTTAAAAATAGGTTCCGAACATTTTCGGAATGTTCAGATGATCAGGTTATCATGGGAAAATACCGCGTTGAACGTAAGCCATCTCAATTCGGGAGATTGCGAGTATATAAGCAGCTGTGCGCCAATCTACTCCTCTTTGGTTTACTTCCTTTTCAACTTTGCGGAACAATTCACTTATTTTTTTCTCCAAGCGGGGCATCACTTCTTCGAGTTGCCAAAGTTCGCCATTGCGGTTTTGCAACCATTCATAATAACTGCCGATCACGCCACCAGAGTTGCATAAAATATCTGGAATTACTGTAATTCCCTTGTCCAATAAAATCTTTTCGCCGGCATTTGTGGTAGGGCCGTTGGCTCCTTCTGCAACCAACCAAGCTTTAATTTTGTCCGCATTATCGGAAGTAATTTGGCTTCCTAAAGCCGCAGGAATTACAATGTCGCATTCCAGGCCAAAAAATTCGCTCGGGTCAATTTTTTCTGCTTTTTCGAATCCTTCAATGGATCCTTTTCGTGGTTTGGAATGTTCAAACAATTCATCTACGGAAATCCCGTCTCTGTTAAAAAGAGTAGCGTGTGCATCTTGTACGGAAATCAATTTTGCGCCTTCTTCTTCTAAAAATCGAGAGGCCCAATAGCCAACATTTCCGAATCCTTGTACAATATAACTTTTGCCTTTTAGGCTTTCCCCTTTGCTTTCGCACATCATTTTGATGGTAAGGAAAACCCCGAATCCAGTTGCACGGTCACGACCTTCCAAGCCGCCAGTGCCAATTGGTTTTCCGGTGACAACATGAAGGTTTTGTGTGCGCTCAGAAGATGATTTGGTGGACATATAAGTGTCCGCGATCCAAGCCATGGTTTGTGCGTTGGTGTTGACATCTGGTGCTGGAATGTCATGTTCCGGTCCGATGTTTTGTCCCAAAGCAAATGTGAATCTTCGAGTGATGCGTTCTAATTCGGTAATGGAATAATCTCGCGGATCAATTTGTATTCCTCCTTTTGCGCCGCCATAAGGTAAACCGGCAAGTGAGGTTTTCCAAGTCATCCACATAGCCAAAGCTTTTGCATCTTCAACATCCATTGTTGGGTGATAGCGTAAACCTCCTTTGTAAGGTCCCAAAGCATTATTGTGTTGCACACGGTATCCCGTGAAAACTTGTACATCGCCATTGTCCATCCGCACGGGAAAATGAATGATGATTTCATTGTTCGTGATCGAAAGTATTTTTCGAATATTCGGGTTCAAATCAATAAAGTCGGCTGTTTTGTTGAACTGCTGCATCACATTTTCGTACATGCTCTGCTTCTTTTTTTCTTTTGTGGGTATCATATGATTTAATTAAAAATAATGTTCACAATTTATTTTCTGGTAAGGCTTTTAAAAGCATTCGTTTTTTCAGGGCGCAATTTACGCATAATCCTATTATTATAGCTCCTGAATTTTCAACAGATTTTGACTTGGTTGAAAAATTTTTTCGGCGCATAAAAATTTGAACGTTTTTTTTGAACTGTCGAACGAATTTTTTCGAATGTTGTCCCATATCCTTAAGGCAAAGATAGGCGGAATGTTCCTAAAAAACCATTTTCTTGTAAAACGTTTTTTTTTGAAGCTTAAAACTTACCACAACCTCATTCCACCACCAATTTCTCCACAACAAACCGGCCGTTTCCATCTTCCAAACGTACCATGTATAGTCCGCTTTCCAATCCTTGCAACCCAATTTCCCTGTTGGTGGCCGTGAGTTTGCCTTGTTTTACGGTTCTTCCTTGGAGCGTGTGGACCTCATAGCGGTACGCGGTTTTTGTTGAAACCTGTACGCGGTCGTTCGCCGGGTTCGGGTATAATGATGGTTGAACTGGGGCGGCACTGGCCTTGACCGATAAAGGCACACAACTGCCATCGCCCCACTGCGCCACGAAGAAATCGGCCTGCCCGCCGTTTTTGCTGATTGGCGGCACATCGGTGTCCTGGGTGAAAAGCCCGCCGGTCATATAACCCCCCACCACGTAGTTGCCCGCATGGTCCGTGGCCATGGCCAAAATCTCATCTTTATACCCAAAGTTCCCATAAATGTCCTCGATGCCCAAAACCTCCCCGGTTTCTTTGTCAAAACGGACGATGACGGGATCGGCGTTCGCTGCATTGGGGCGTTCAAAATCCACACCGCCCCATGGGTTGTTGCCAATGGCGGTCATGGCCACCCCAAGGCCAACTTCGCCCTCGCGAAAACTGATGGCACGGCCATAGGTGGTGGTGCCATAATCCGGATTGCTGCCCCACAAAAGATTGCCGTCCGAATCCAATTTGATTAGAAATGGTGCAAGTGTGCCGGCACCGTCGTTTGGGTCAAAGGTTTGGTCGAATTCATAGCCCGCAAAACTGTCTCCATTATTGTCGGTATGGTCCTCATTATCATTAAAACTGGAGCCTGTGAAATAGACATTTGACTCTTCGTCCACGGCCA